>NZ_JBHXRL010000002.1:0-136500 GCF_042717315.1 Streptomyces sp. NPDC058650 | reverse complement strand
TCGACGAGGCCCGCAAGGCCGCCGACAAGCGCCGTTCCGACGCCGCGGAACAGGCCGACGCGCTCATCGCCGAGGCGACGAGCGAGGCCGAGCGGCTCACCGCCGAGGCGATCGAGCTCATGGAGACGACCGAGCAGGACGCGCGGCGGCTCCGTACCGAGGCCGAGCAGGTCAAGATCGACGGGGAGGCGCACGCCCAGGCTCTGCGGACGGCCGCCCTCGCCGACGGCGAGCAGGTCCTCGACGAGGCCCGCAAGGCCGCCGACAAGCGCCGTTCCGACGCCGCGGAACAGGCCGACGCGCTCATCGCCGAGGCGACGAGCGAGGCCGAGCGGATCACCCGTGAGGCGGGCGAGCTGTCCGACGCGGTCATGGCGGACGCGCGCGCCGAGGCCGAGCGCGTCGCGGCGGAGGCCGCCGAGCGGGCGGGCCGGACCGTCGCGGAGGCCGAGCGTCACAAGGCCGAGGCGGCGGCCGAGGCGACCGCGACCGTGGGCGCCGCGCAGCAGGACGCCGAGCGGATCCGCGCGGAGTCGAAGCAGGTGCAGGCGGATGCCGAGGCGGCGGCCGAGCAGATGCGCTCGGAGGCCCGCGAGGAGGCGGACCGGACGCTGGACGAGGCCCGGGACGCCGGCGCGCGGAAGCGTTCGGACGCGGCCGAGCAGGCGGACCAGCTCATCGCCAAGGCCCAGGAGGAGGCGCTGCGCGCCACCACCGAGGCCGAGACGCAGGCGGACACCATGGTCGGCGCGGCCCGCAAGGAGGCCGAGCGGATCGTCGCCGAGGCGACCGTCGAGGGCAACTCGCTGGTGGAGAAGGCCCGTACGGACGCCGACGAACTGCTCGTCGGGGCGCGCAGCGACGCGACGGCCATCAGGGACCGGTCCGAGGAGCTGCGGAGCCGCGTCGAGGGCGAGATCGAGGAACTGCACGACCGGGCGCGGCGCGAGACGGCCGAACAGATGAAGACGGCCGGCGAGCGCGTCGACAAGCTGGTCAAGGCCGCCACGGAGCAGCGCACCGAGGCGGAGGAGAAGGCGAAGGAGCTCGTCTCCGAGGCGAGTTCCGAGGCGAGCAAGGTCCGTATCGCGGCGGTGCGGAAGGCGGAGGCGCTCCTCAAGGAGGCCGAGCAGAAGAAGGCTTCGCTCGTCGCGGAGGCCGAGGGCATCAAGGCGGAGGCCGAGCAGCTGCGGGCCGACGCGGAGGCCGAGGCCGCGAGGACCGTCGCGGAGGGCAAGCGGGAGCTGGAGGTGCTCGTGCGCCGACGCGAGGACATCAATGCCGAGATCTCCCGTGTCCAGGACGTGCTGGAGGCGTTGGAGTCTTTCGAGACGCCGTCGGCGGGGGCGAAGGACGGGCTCAAGGCGGGTGCGTCGACGGGGGCCACTCGTTCGAGTGGCAAGTCCCAGGACGGCTAGCCACTCAAAAGGCTGGACATTCTCCAGATCAAACGGGCATACGCTCGATGACACGCCGCTTCGGCCCCTAGGATTCCCTCTAACACCTCACCGGTCTCATTCGACAGGAAACCCATGAGCGACACTTCCTCCCCCTTCGGCTTCGAGCTCGTGCGGCGCGGTTACGACCGCGGTCAGGTGGACGACCGCATTACCAAGCTCGTTTCCGACCGTGACAGCGCGCTGTCCCGCATCACCTCACTGGAGAAGCGCATCGAGGAACTCCACCTCGAAACGCAGAACGCCCAGGCGCAGGTCACCGACGCGGAGCCGTCGTACGCCGGCCTCGGTGCCCGTGTCGAGAAGATCCTCCGCCTCGCCGAGGAGGAGGCGAAGGATCTCCGTGAGGAGGCTCGTCGCGCCGCCGAGCAGCACCGCGAGCTGGCCGAGTCGGCCGCCCAGCAGGTGCGCAACGACGCGGAGTCCTTCGCGTCCGAGCGGAAGACGAAGGCCGAGGACGAGGGCGTCCGGATCGTCGAGAAGGCGCAGGGCGAGGCCAACTCGCTGCGTGCCGAGGCGCAGAAGGACGCGCAGTCGAAGCGCGAGGAGGCGGACGCCCTCTTCGAGGAGACCCGCGCCAAGGCCGCCCAGGCCGCCGCGGACTTCGAGACCAACCTGGCGAAGCGCCGCGAGCAGTCGGAGCGGGACCTGGCCTCGCGTCAGGCGAAGGCCGAGAAGCGCCTGGCCGAGATCGAGCACCGCGCCGAGCAGCTCCGGCTGGAGGCCGAGAAGCTGCGTACGGACGCGGAGCGCCGCGCCCGTCAGACGGTGGAGACCGCGCAGCGCCAGGCCGAGGACATCGTGGCCGACGCGAACGCGAAGGCCGACCGGATCCGCAGCGAATCGGAGCGCGAGCTCGCGGCGCTGACGAACCGCCGCGACTCGATCAACGCCCAGCTGACCAACGTCCGCGAGATGCTGGCGACCCTGACGGGTGCCGCGGTCGCGGCAGCCGGCTCCCCGATCGACGACGAGCGCGCGGCCGGCGTCCCGGCCCAGCAGTCCCGCTGACAAGGCGTCGCGGCAACGCGTACGCAGCGCCTCTCAGGACCCCCTGTCACTCCGGTGGCGGGGGGTTTTGTGCGCCCTTAGGTTGGTACGCATGATCGAGCTTGAGGGCCTGACCAAGCGTTACGGGGACAAGACAGCGGTCGACCATCTCTCCTTCCAGGTCCGGCCGGGCGTCATCACCGGCTTCCTCGGGCCGAACGGGGCGGGCAAGTCGACGACGATGCGGATGATGCTCGATCTGGACAACCCGACCAGCGGTACGGTCCGGATCGACGGCAAGCACTACCGGGACCTCGAAGAGCCGCTCAAGTACATCGGCGCGCTGCTCGACGCCAAGGCGATGAACGGCGGGCGTTCCGCGTACAACAACCTCCTGTGTCTCGCCCAGTCCAACCGGATCCCGCGGAGCCGGGTGGGCGAGGTGCTCGATCTGGTGGGTCTGACGGCGGTCGCGCGGAAGAAGTCGAAGGGTTTCTCCCTCGGCATGGGGCAGCGGCTCGGTATCGCCTCGGCGTTGCTCGGTGATCCCGAGATCCTGATGTTCGACGAACCCGTCAATGGTCTGGACCCCGAGGGAATTCACTGGATCCGCAATCTGATGAAGGCCTTGGCCGGCGAGGGCCGGACGATCTTCGTCTCCAGCCATCTGATGAGTGAAATGGCGCTGACGGCCGATCATCTGATCGTGATCGGGCAGGGAAAGCTGCTGGCCGACACGTCGATGGCGGATTTCATCCAGCAGAATTCGCGGAGCTATGTGCGACTGCGCTCACCGCAGCAGGAGCGCCTGCGGGACGTCCTCCACGCCAACGGGTTCGTGGCGGTCGAGGCGGGCAACGGCACCCTTGAGGTGGACGGGGCGACCACCGAGAAGCTGGGCGAGCTGGCGGCCGCGAACCAGCTCGTCCTGCACGAACTGAGCTCGCAGCGCGCCTCCCTCGAAGAAGCGTTCATGCAGATGACGGCCGGCGCGGTGGAGTACCACGCGCACGGCACCGACGTACACGGCGCCGCGACGGCGCCCGGCCCCCGGTGGGGCTCGACCTCCGAGGGAGCCTGAAGATGGCAGCGGCAACCGCGGTCCTCCAGTCCGAGTGGACCAAGATCCGGACGGTGTCGTCGACGGTCTGGACGCTGGCGAGCGCCCTCCTCGTCACGGTGGCGATGAGCGCGGCGCTGTGCGCGCTCGTCAACTCCACCTTCGACGATCTGAGCCAGGCCGAACAGCTCACCTTCGACCCGACCTTCGTCAGCTTCTCCGGGATGATCCTCGGTCAGCTGGCGATGGTCGTCTTCGGCGTGCTGGTGGTGGGGACCGAGTACTCCTCCGGCATGATCCGCACCTCGCTCGCCGCCGTGCCGCAGCGCGCGACCTTCCTCTTCTCGAAGATCGCGGTGGCCGGCGGTCTGGCGCTGCTGGTGGGCCTCGTGACGAGCTTCCTCTCCTTCTTCCTGGGGCAGGCGCTGCTCGGCGGCCACCGGACCTCGATCGGCGAGGACAACGTGCTGCGGGCGGTGATCGGCGCCGGGATCTACATGGGCCTGATCGCGCTGTTCTCCATGGGCGTGGCCGCGATGCTGCGCTCGTCGATGCTCGCGCTCGGCATCCTCGTGCCCTTCTTCTTCCTGATCTCCCAGATCCTGGCGGCGGTGCCGAAGGCGAAGGAGGTCGCCAAGTACTTCCCCGACCAGGCCGGCGCGAAGATCATGCAGGTCGTCCCCGACGCCATGAACAGCGAGGAGGCCCCGTACGGGCCGTGGGGCGGGCTCGGGATCATGCTGATCTGGGTGGTGGCCGCGCTCGCAGGCGGCTACCTGGTGATGAAGAAGCGCGACGCCTGAGTCCCTTCCGCTTCTCTTCCGCTTCTCTCCCACTTCGCCGGAACCGTCAACGGCTGGATAAGCTCCTCATTCATACGGGGGGCTCCGGCCGACGGCCGCCACGCCCCGACACGGATGCGACGACCTGTCGATGGGGCTGGAGAATGATCGAGGCAGTCGGCCTGACGAAGCGCTACGGCGCCAAGACGGCCGTGTACAACCTTTCCTTCCAGGTGAGGCCCGGTGTGGTCACCGGCTTCCTGGGCCCCAACGGGTCCGGGAAGTCGACGACGATGCGCATGATCCTCGGGCTCGACCGGCCCAGCGCGGGTCATGTGACCATCGGTGGCCACCCCTTCCGGCAGCTCCCGAACGCGCCCCGGCAGGTCGGCGCGCTGCTCGACGCCAAGGCCGTGCACGGCGGCCGGAGCGCGCGCAGCCACCTGCTGTCGCTCGCCCAGCTGGCCGGCATCCCGGCGCAGCGGGTCGACGAGGTCCTCGGCGTCGTCGGCCTCCAGGACGTGGCCAAGCGGCGCTCGAACGGCTTCTCGCTCGGCATGGGCCAGCGGCTCGGCATCGCGGCGGCGCTCCTCGGCGACCCGCAGGTGCTGCTCTTCGACGAGCCGGTCAACGGCCTGGACCCGGAGGGCATCCTCTGGGTCCGTAACCTGATGAAGAAGCTGGCCTCCGAGGGCCGGACCGTCTTCGTCTCCAGCCACCTCATGAGCGAGATGGCGCTGACGGCGGACCACCTGATCGTGATCGGCCGGGGGCAGCTGCTCGCGGACATGAGCGTCACGGACTTCATCTCGGCGAACTCCGCCGACTTCGCCCGGGTGCGGACGCCGCAGATCGAGCCGGCGCAGCGGGAGAAGCTGACGACGACGCTCATGGAGGCCGGCGGCCAGGTGCTGTCCGAGCCGGACGGCGCGCTGCGCGTGACGGGTCTGCCCCTGCCGAGGATCAGCGACCTGGCGCACGAGGCGGACGTACGGCTCTGGGAGCTCTCCCCGCACCAGGCCTCCCTGGAGGAGGCGTACATGCGGATGACGCAGGGCGCGGTGGACTACCGCTCCACCGACGACCGGCTCGCCCACCTCCAGGCGCCGCTTCAGCCCGGACAGCCGGGGTACGGGATGCCGCAGCAGCAGCCGGTGGCACCCGAGGTGTCGCAGCAGGGCTGGTACGCCCCGCCGCCGCCCGGGCAGAACCCGTACGCCGGGGCTCCGCAGGCGCCCGCGCCCGGCCCGTACGCCACGCCGCAGCCGGCCGCGCAGAGCGCGCCGGTCGCCCCGGCCACTCCGGCCGCCCCGCCGACCGCTCCGGCCGTTCCGCAGCCGGGCACCCCGCAGCCGAGCGACACCACCAAGGACGCCCGATGACCGCCCCCACCCACCACCACGCTCCGGCGCAGCACGCCTACGTCTCCCCGATCCCGATGCGCAGGGCGCACCTCGGTGATGCCCTCGCCTCCGAGTGGACGAAGATCCGCTCGGTCCGGTCGACGATCTGGACGCTCGGCGTCATGATCCTGCTGATGCTGGCCATCGGCCTGGGGGTGGCGGCGATCGCCTCTGCCTCCGAGGCGCCGATGGGCGAGGAGTCCGCGCTCGGCTTCGGCTTCTTCGGGATGCTTCCCGCGTCGATCTGCGTGATCACGCTCGGGGTCCTGACGGTCGCCTCCGAGTACGGCACCGGCATGATCCGCACGACCCTGACCGCCTGCCCGACCCGTGCGCGGGTGCTGACGGCGAAGGCGATCGTCTTCTTCCTGCTGGTCTTCACGGTCACCACCGTCTTCGCGACGCTGGTGGCGGTGGCCCAGGTCGCCATGGTCGACGCGCGGGAACCCACGTCCGCGGAATGGCTGCGGGCGACGGTCGGAGCGGGCGCCTACCTGGCCCTGCTCGGTCTGCTGTCGCTGGCGCTCGGGACGCTCATCCGGCACTCCGCCGGTGCGATCACCGTCATGATCGGTCTGCTGCTGCTTCCGCTGGTGGCGGCGCTGTTCATGTTCTCGGAGGCGCTCAGGTCCGTGCAGGAGGCGCTCTTCACCTACGCGATCCCCTCGCAGATGATCGCGTTGTACAGCGAGCGCCCGCCGTTCGGCGACAGCGGCCCGGCGGGCTGGGAGCCGCTGCTGATCATGGGCGGCGTCGCGGCCGCGGCGCTGGCCGGCGCCTACGCCCTGCTGAACAGCCGCGACGTGTAAGGACGGCCGCTGGTACGTCCGTACCTCGGCGTACCTCAGTACCTCGGCGCGTTCCGGGACCGCTGCACCCTGCTGGTGCGGCGGTCCTTCGCGTTCCAGCAGGCCTTGTGCCAGTGGCGCCGGTCGTCCACTCCCCCGTACTCGGGCCACGCGACGACGTGCGGGGCACCGGACGAGATCTCCTGGTCGCAGCCGGGGCAGCGGTAGCGCTTGCCGGGCGAGCTCGCTCCGGCGACGAGGCGGACGTACCACTCCTCGCCCTGCCAGGTCTCGCTGCGCTGCACGCCGCCGTACCGGTCGCCGGGTTCGCCCTGCCGCTGCTCGGGCTTCTCGCCGCCTCGGGAGCGGTTGTGGCGCGGGGACACGGGCACACCTCACGGGGTCTGGGAACACGGACCGTTCTCTCAAGCCTACGGGCCGCGACCCGGTGCCCCGGGCCCGGTCCGCGGCGGCTTAGCCGAAAATCGCAAGAACTTCATGAAGGACCGTTGCCTTTGGCACGTGTCAGACGTTGGTGCCAGTGCGAGGGGAGATACGCGTCGGCCGCAAGGAGGCAGAAGGCGATGCGCGTGGGTACGTTCGTTCTGGCCGCCCAGTTCCCGGGCCAGGGACAGGGAGAGGCCTTGCACCGGGCGGTGCGGACCGCCGAGGTCGCCGAAGAGGCGGGGCTCGATTCCGTCTGGCTCGCCGAGCACCATTTCGTGCCGTACGGGGTCTGCCCCTCGGCCGTGACGCTCGCCGCGCTGCTCCTCGGGCGCACCCGGCGGCTGCGGGTGGGCACGGCGGTGAGTGTGCTGCCGACCGTCCACCCGGTCGCCCTGGGAGAGCAGGCGGCGCTGCTGCACCTCACGTCGGGCGGCAGGTTCACCCTCGGGGTGGGCCGGGGCGGGCCCTGGGTCGACCTGGAGGTGTTCGGCGCGGGTCTGGCGGCGTACGAGGGGGGCTTCCCCGAATCGCTCGACCTGCTGCTGCGGTGGCTGGGGGAGCCCCGGGTGGGTGCCGAGGGGGAACGATTCGCTTTCCGTGAGGTGGCGGTGGTGCCCCGCGCCGACGAGCTGATCGGCGGTGCGGCGGGTCCCGAGGTGGTGGTGGCCTGCACCTCGCCGAAGAGCGTGCGGCTCGCCGCGGAGCGCGGGCTTCCGATGCTGCTCGGGATGCACTGCGGCGATGAGGACAAGGCCGAGATGGTCGCGGCCTGGGCGCGCTGTGCGCAGGAGGCCGGGCGGGACCCGGACGAGATCGCGCGGATCGGCGCCGGGCACGTCTCGGCGGGGGTGGTCCAGCTCGCGGACCGGGGCGCGGACGCGGCCGAGGCGCTGGTGAAGGCGATGCCGGGCTGGCTGAAGCAGGGACTCGACGCGCACGTGACGGTCGACGGCCGGCATCGGGCGATGCGGGACCCCGTGGCGTACACGGAGCTGCTGTGCCGGCTGCACCCGGTGGGTACCCCGCGGGTGGCGGCCGACCGGCTCGCGGCGACGGCGGAGCGTACGGGCATCACGCGGTTCGCACTGCTGGCGGAAGGCTCGGGCGACCTCGCGGCGACCGAGGAGAACGTCCGGCGGCTCGGCGCCGAGGTCCTCCCGCTGCTTGTCTGAGGCCCGGCGGAGAGCTTGTGCTGCCGCTCCGGCATCTCTTCGTGGTCGACCGGTGTCGACGCGTGTCGGCACGCGTCGACCACGTCTCCCGCGATGCGGAGCGGCAGCACCATGTCTCAGCAGTCGCGCATTTCCGGCGACTGGTTGAGCAGCTGTCCCCGTACGGACGTGAAGCGGGCGAGCCGCTCGTCCACCGACGGGTCCAGCGGGAACACCGCCACGCGGTGGCAGTTCTGGAAGGCGAGACGCACCCCGAAGTGCCGCTGAAGCGCGCCACGAATGGCGTCGCTCGCGAGCGCGCGCAGCAGCTGACCACGTGCCTGCTCATTCGGCGGCGGCGTCTGGTTGTCGGCGAACTCTCCGCCGTCGACCTTCAGCTGAGCCACCAGAGAACTGATCATCTCCCATGCGTAGGGCAGGGAGGTCCGGACGCAGTCGACGAAGTCGGCTTCGTCGACCTCGCCTCGCTCGGCCTGTTCCAACAGTGCCGGTGAGACGTCGAGCGACATGGGTTCTCCTCTCGCGACCCCGCGGACGGGGCCTTGCGGGCAGGGGCGAAGGCCGGGCCGTGCGCCACGCAGCGTGCACGGACGACGACCTCCAGCTTCCACGGTAAGCGCGCAGACCTGGTCGCACCAGAAGATTGGGAACACAACAGGCTGATAACCGACGGGTGTTCGGCTCAGGATGATGCCCGAATCGCGCGGAAGAGCGCCCGTCTTGTAGCGTTGCGGACCATGCGTCTCGTCATTGCCCGTTGCTCCGTGGACTACGCGGGTCGACTCACGGCCCACCTGCCCTCCGCGCCCCGTCTGATCCTGATCAAGGCCGATGGGAGCGTCTCGATCCACGCGGACGACCGGGCGTACAAACCGCTCAACTGGATGTCCCCGCCGTGCACGCTCAAGGAGGGTGCGGACGGCGAGGCGGGCATCTGGACCGTGATCAACAAAGCGGGCGAGAAACTGATCATCACGATGGAGGAAATCCTCCACGATTCCTCGCACGAGCTCGGTGTGGACCCCGGTCTCATCAAGGACGGCGTGGAGGCCCACCTCCAGGAGCTGCTCGCCGACCGCATCGAGACCCTCGGCGAGGGGTACACCCTGATCCGCCGCGAGTACCCGACGGCGATCGGCCCGGTCGACATCCTGTGCCGCGACGCGGACGGCGGGACGGTCGCGGTGGAGATCAAGCGGCGCGGTGAGATCGACGGCGTCGAGCAGCTGACCCGCTACCTGGAGCTGCTCAACCGCGATCCGCACCTGGCCCCCGTGAAGGGCGTCTTCGCGGCGCAGGAGATCAAGCCGCAGGCGAAGGTGCTCGCGACGGACCGCGGGATCGGCTGCGTGGTCCTCGACTACAACGCGATGCGCGGCATCGAGGACGACAAGCTCCGGCTCTTCTAAGAGCCCGGTACGAGCGATACGAAGCGGCCCTCAGCGGTACGAAGCGGTACGAGTACGGGGACGGCCCCGGGTGCGGTGAGCGCGCCCGGGGCCGTCCCCGTCTCCGTACGCCGGTCAGGCGGTCGTCGTCTCCGACGACGCGGGGCTGTCGGAGGCGGAGGGGCCGCCGCCGAGGGTCGCCGAGGCGGAGTTGCTCGGGGAGTTCTCCCCCGTCGCCGGAGGGCTGGTCGTCGGCGGCGGCGTGGTCGTCTGGGGCGGGGTCGTCGGCGGGGTGGTCGTCGGAGGCGACGGCGTCGTGGTCGTCGGAGCCGGGCTCGACGAGGTCGGACGCGGCCCGCCGGTGGTGGCCGACGGGCCCGACGGCGGCCGGGTCGTGGTGGGGGCGGTGGTGCCCGTCGGGCTGTCCGAGGGCGACGAGGGCGGCGGCGATGCCGGATCCGACGACGCACTCGGCGCGTCCGACGAGCTCGGGGAGCCGCTGCTGCCGGGGCTCGTCGGCGCGTTCGACGGCGAGGTGCCGTCGGAGCCCGAGGGGCTCGGGGAGCCGGAGTGCGTGGGCTCGCCCGTCTCGCCGGGGTCGCCCGTCTCGCCGCTCTCGCCCGCCTCGCCCTCGGCCGGCGGCTCGCCGTCGTCGAGGCCGTCGTCGGTGCCGCCGCTGTCCTCGGTCGCCGTGCTGTCGGAGGTGACGCGGTTCGTGGCGGGGTCCTCGCCGTTGCCGGAGGTGGCGCCGAGGGTGACGACGGTGCCGAGGACGGCCACCAGGAGCGCGCCCGCACCGACGGCGGCGAGGTTGCGGCGGGCTCCGGTGAGGATGCCGCCCTTGAGACCCGGGCGGGCGCCGCTCTGGACGCTGTCGGGGCGCGTGATGAGCGTCGGGCCCTCGTCGGCGAAGTCCGGGAACGCGGGGATCGCGGAGGCCGGGGGAACCGCCTGCCTCCGCACGGGACCGCCGGGCAGCGGGGCCGTGGGCGGCTCCGGCAGCGGGACCGGCGGCCGGGCGGTGGCGCGCCGCACGGCCGGCGTGCCGCGCGGCGGCGAGACGGGCTCCTCGGCGCGGGCCGCGACCGGGGTGCCGTGCTCTCCGGAGAGGTCGGCGACGAGGGCGAGCGCCCGGCGGCCTGCGACGGTGCCGCGCTTGTCGGCGAGCACTCCGCGCATCCCGATGGAGGCTTCCAGCTCGGCGCGGGCCCGCTCCAGGTTTCCGGCGCAGATCGCGAGGACGCCGAGCTCGTGGTGGAAGTACGCCTCCTCGGCGACGTCCCCGGTGAGCCGGGCGGCCTCCTGCCCGGCGCGCAGGGCCCGCTCCCAGGCGCCCCAGTGCAGTCCGGCGGCGAAGGCGGGCGCGGCGGCGCGGGCGAGGAGGACGGCGGTGGCCCGTCGCTCCGCGTCGGTGCCGGCCTCGGTGCCGGGGACGAGCCCGGCCAGGGCGGCGAGGAGGGCGTCGGACTCGGCGGCGGCGCGGTCGGGCGTGACGGAGGGGTGACCGGCCCACCAGGCGTAGTGCTGGGCGGTGGTGTGGACGCGGTCGGCGGCGTCCTGCGCGTACCCGTGGGCGAGGAGCTGGGTCAGGACCCCGGCGGCGAGCCGGTAGCGGGTGCCGACCGGGGAGAGCAGTCCGCAGGCGACGAGCTCGCCGAGGGCGGCGTCGGCGTGGGTGTCGCCGACGAGCGCCGGCAGGTGGGCCTGGTGCGGGACCTCGCCGCCCAGGGCCACGGCGAAGCGCAGGGCGGTCTGGGCGGAGCGGCTGAGGCGCGAGGCGAGCAGGGCGGCGGGGGCGGCGCCCTCGCCGAGGCTGGGCAGGGGTATCTCGCGGAGTTCGACGTCGGCGTCCTCGCCGTCGAACGCGGCGGCGGCGGCAGCGGCGGCCGCCGCGGGATCGGTCGGCCCGAAGGCCTCTTCGAGGGCGCCGAAGGCGTCGAACTCGGCCGGGGTGACGCGCAGCCGGTCGCGCTGGCGCAGCAGCGCCCCGGCCTGGACGAAGCGCAGGGGCAGTCCCTCGGACTCGAACCACAGGTCGCCGGCCCAGTTGGCCTCCTCGTCGGTGAGGGTGCGGCCGACGGCGCTCTCCAGGAGCTTGAGGGACGCGCCTCGGCCGAGCCCGGCGAGGGCGACCTCTTCCACGTGGGCGCCGGCCGAGGGGGCGGGCGCGTCGGGGGCGGCGGCGAGGAGGAAGGCGCACTCGGGGGCGGCGGCGAGGAGTTCGTCGAGGGCGGCGCCGCCGAACTCCAGGTCGTCGACCACGACGACGGCGCCGATGTCGCGGAGCCGGTCGAGGAGCGCGGGCCGGTCGGGCCGGTGGTTCGGGGCGTACCGGACGGCGGTGAACAGTTCGTGGAGGAGTTCGGTGGAGGTGCGGTGGTGGCCGGAGAGGCGGACGACGCCGTCGGGGGCGAGCTCCGCGCAGTCGGCGGCGACCGCGTCGAGGAGGGCGGTGCGGCCGGATCCGGCGGGGCCGGTCAGGCGGGCGGAGCGGCCGCGGGCGAGGATCTCGGCGAGCCGTTCGCGCTGCTCCTGGCGTTCGAGGAGGGGCAGCGCGGGGGCGGCGGGACCGGGCGGTACGGGCGGGGCCGTGGCGCGGGCGGCCTCGGCGCGCTCCTCGGGGGTGCGGCGGCGGGGGGCCGTGGGCTCCTGGCCCGGCGGGCAGGGTTCTATCTCGCTGCCGTCGACGGGGTTGACGGTGAGGAGCAGCTCGCCGGAGACGAGCCGGACGACGCGGGCGCGCGCGGGGGCCGCGGGCGAGCGCTCGGGCAGGGCGGAGCCGAGCGCGGGGCGGGCGTCCTCGCCCTCGGTGTCGTGACCGTACTGCTCCGACCCAGGGTTGATCGGGTCCATGGTCCAAGCCCCCAAGAAGCGGTGTCAGGTGCACGCCGGGTGGGTCCGTCAATGTGCAGGCGACCGAACCCTAGACCGTGGTCAGGCGCTCGGGAACAGCCGGGGTGCTCCGGAGACCAAGACGTCACGGTCTTGTGAGGATTGAGCGTGACGCCTGGTTCACACAGCTGCTTCACAGGGCCGTGTCCCCCCTGTCACCTCGGCCCGCCGGGCCCCGCCCGCACCGCGTCCGCCCGCTGGGTCCCGCCCGCACTGCGTCCCGCCGCGTCCGACCCGCACCGCGTCCCCGCATCGCGTCCGCCCGCCGGGTCCGACCGCACCGGTGTCACCCGCCGGGTCCGACCGCACCGGTGGCACCGGCCCGCTCACACCCGGGGCAGCGACTCCGCGGCGAGGCCGCCCTCGATGGCGAGGATGCGGTGGAGCCGGGTGGCCACGAGCAGCCGCTGCATCTGGGGCGGCACCCCGCGCAGCACGAGGCGCCGGCCGCAGCGGCCGGCCCTCCGGTGAGCGCCCATGATCACGCCGAGCCCGGTCGCGTCCCACGAGTCGAGGCCGGTCAGGTCGAGTACCAGATCGCCGACTCCGTCGTCGACGGCCGAGTGCAGGACCGTACGGGCGTCCGCCGCGCTGCGGACGTCGAGGCGGCCCCCGACGACCAGCTCGACGTGATCGCCCCTGATGTGCATATGCGCTCCCCGAGAGTGCTCCGTCTTCGCAACAACTGACTGCCGCGGCAGCAGAAGCGTTGCGCCTTGTCAGCGAACCGGTACCGAAATTCACCCCACGGAGTGAGGGCGGGGTGGCGGGCCGGGCTCAGTGCTTGTAGAAGCCCTGCCCGCTCTTGCGCCCGATGTCACCCGCGTCCACCATCCGGCGCATCAGCTCCGGGGGTGCGAACTTCTCGTCCTGGGACTCGGTGTAGATGTTGTTGGCGGCGTTCACCAGGATGTCGATGCCGGTGAGGTCGGCCGTCGCGAGCGGGCCCATGGCGTGGCCGAAGCCGAGCTTGCAGGCGATGTCGATGTCCTCGGCGGTGGCGACGCCCGACTCGTAGAGCTTGGCGGCCTCGACGACGAGGGCCGAGATGAGGCGGGTGGTGACGAAGCCGGCCACGTCACGGTTGACGACGATGCAGGTCTTGCCGACGGACTCGGCGAACTCGCGGGCGGCGGCCAGGGTGGCGTCACTGGTCTTGTAGCCGCGGACCAGCTCGACGAGCTGCATCATCGGGACCGGCGAGAAGAAGTGGACGCCGACGACGGCCTCCGGGCGCTCCGTGACCGCGGCGATCTTGGTGATCGGGATCGCGGAGGTGTTGGAGGCGAGGACGGCACCGTCCTTGGCGATCTTGTCGAGCGAGCGGAAGATCTCGTGCTTGACGTCGAGGTTCTCGAAGACGGCCTCGACGACGATGTCGGCGTCGGCGACGGCTTCGAGCTCGGTGGTGGCGGTGATCCGGCCGAGGGCGGCCTCGGCGTCGGCGGCGCTCAGCTTGCCCTTCGCGACGAACCGGTCGTACGACCCCTTGATGCCGTCGGTGCCACGGGTCAGGGCGGCGTCGGTGACGTCACGCAGGACGACGTCCCAGCCCGCCTGTGCCGAGACCTGCGCGATGCCGGATCCCATGAGTCCGGCCCCGATGACGGCGAGCTTCCTGGCCACGATGTTCCACCCCTTAACGCCTGTTCACTTCTGGCTCTCCGGCGGAGATTAGCGGTCGCGGGGCGCCATGTGACCGCTAAGTAATGCGCGTCACGCCCTCTTTGACGGACGTCACACTCACGACACCTCCTCCGCCCGCTCAGCCCTCGCGCACGGCGTACGTCAGGACCCGCTCGCCGAGCAGCTCCTCGATCTCGTCGAGGAGGACGAGGGCCTCGCGGGAGACGGTCGTCGCCTTGCGTCCCGCGGTCATCTCGCGGGTGATGTAGGCGACGACGGTGTTCTCGATCCAGGCGAGCTGGCCGCCGACGAGCAGCGGCAGCGGGTCGTCCCCGTCGGCCCCGGTCTCCTCCCGGAGGGTGGCGACGACGGCGTCGTGGACCTGCTGCTGGAGGTGGAAGAGCCGGGCCTTGAGGGTGGGGGCGTGCTCGATGACGTTCATGAAGGCGTCGAAGCCGTCCATGAGTCCGTAGGCGGGCGAGACGGCGCCGATGTCCTGGCGCAGTGCGCGCAGGACGGCCGCGGCGGCGGACTCGCCCCGGTCGCGGCCGCGGATCATCCGGGCGAGGCGCTGGGTGACGCCGTCCATGCGGTCGAGGAAAAGGTCCTCTTTGGCCGGAAAGTAGTTGTAGACGGTGTTGACGGAGACGTCCGCCGCCTCGGCGACGTCGGCGACGGTCACGGCCACGAAGCCGTGCTCCAGGAAGAGCCCGGTCGCGATGTCCGAGATCCGCTGCTTCGTCTCGCGCTTCTTGCGTTCCCTGAGTCCCTCGGCCATGCCCACATCCTAGGCTCCCTGAAATTTTGGGCCACCTTAAAACTTAGTGACGTTGCAAAATTAGAGTGACTCTGTTTTTCTGGTCGGCATGCCCATCATCAGCACGGCCGGGCTCGCCCGGACCTTCCCCGGCAAGAACGGCCCCGTGGAGGCCGTCCGCGGGATCGACCTGACCGTCCGGCCAGGCGAGATCCTCGGACTCCTCGGCCCCAACGGCGCCGGCAAGACGACCACCCTGCGGATGCTCACGACGCTGCTCCCGCCCACCGGCGGCGCCGCCACCGTCGCCGGCCACGACCTCGTCAAAGACCCCGCGGCCGTACGCCGACGCATCGGGTACGTCGCCCAGTCCGGCGGCCTGGACCCCCAGGAGACGGTCCGCTCCGAGCTCGTCCTCCAGGGCAGGCTCTACGGCCTTGACCGCACCCGCGCGACCGCCCGCGCCGAGGAACTCGCGGTGGACCTCCACCTCACGGAACTCCTCGACCGGCCGACCCCGGCACTCTCGGGCGGCCAGCGCCGCCGCCTCGACCTCGCGATGGGGCTCACCCACCGGCCGGAGATCCTCTTCCTCGACGAGCCGACGACCGGACTCGACCCCGGAAGCCGCGCCGACCTGTGGGCCCTGGTGCGGCGGCTGCGCGACGAGCACGGCACGACCGTCGTCCTCACCACGCACTACCTGGACGAGGCCGACGCGCTCGCCGACCGGCTCGTGATCGTGGACGAGGGCACGGTCGTCGCCGAGGGCAGCCCCGCCGCCCTCAAGGCCGCGCACGGCGCCGCCACCCTCCAGGACGCCTTCCTCGCCATCACCGGGCGCGGCCCGGCCCCCGCCGACACCACTCCCGTAGCCGTCTAGGACCCCTGATGCTTCTCCACGACACCGCGCTGCTCTTCGGGCGCTACGCCCGCCAGACCCTGCGCTCCCCGTTCCAGATCTTCTTCGGCGCCCTGATGCCGCTGCTCTACCTGTTCTTCTTCGGCCCGCTGCTCACCGGACTCCCGCTGGGCCGCGAGGGCGACTCCTGGCAGATCCTCGTCCCGGGCCTGCTGCTCCAACTCGGCCTCTTCGGCGCCTCGTTCGCCGGGTTCTCGATCATCATGGAGAAGAACTGGGGCGTGTTCGACCGGATGCGGGTCACGCCGGTGAGCCGACTGGCGCTGCTGCTCGGCAGGGTCCTGCGGGACGCCGCGCTCTTCGTCTTCCAGGCGGTGCTGCTCGTCCTGGTGGCCGTCCCGATGGGCCTCAGGGCGCCGCTCCCCGGGATCCTGATCGGCTTCGGCTTCGTCGCCCTGCTCTCGGCGGCGCTCGCCTCGCTCTCGTACGCCCTGGCCCTTAAGCTGCCGAGCCCGCAGGAGTTCGGCCCCGCGATCAACACGCTCGCGATGCCGGCGATGCTGCTGTCGGGCCTGATGCTGCCGATGGCTCTCGCCCCCGGCTGGCTGGACGCGCTGTCGCACCTGATGCCGTTCCGCTATCTGGTGGACGCGGTCCGGGAGGCGTACATCGGCCACTACACGACACCGGCCGTGCTGTACGGGGTGCTCGTCGCCCTCGCGCTGACGGCGCTCGCCGTGACGGTCGGCACACGGACGTTCCGGAGCGCCGGTGCGTAACCCAGGGGGTGCCTTGCCGGTCAGGCCGGGCTCGCGGGGTCTGGCAACGCACCCCCTAGGCTGGACCCATGGTCAATCTGACGCGCATCTACACCCGCACCGGCGACCAGGGCACCACGGCCCTCGGTGACATGAGCCGGACCGCCAAGACGGATCTGCGGATCTCGGCCTACGCCGACGCCAACGAGGCGAACGCCGTCATCGGCTCGGCCGTCGCCCTCGGGCAGCTGGACGAGGAGGTCGTGAAGGTCCTCGTCCGTGTCCAGAACGACCTGTTCGACGTGGGGGCCGACCTCTGCACGCCCGTGGTGGAGGACCCCAAGTACCCGCCGCTGCGCGTCGAGCAGGCGTACGTCGACAAGCTGGAGGCCGACTGCGACCGCTTCCTGGAGGAGCTCGAGAAGTTGCGCTCCTTCATCCTGCCGGGCGGCACGCCCGGTGCGGCACTGCTGCACCAGGCGTGCACGGTGGTCCGGCGGGCGGAGCGCTCCACGTGGGCGGCCCTCGAGGTGCACGGCGAGTCGATGAACGCGCTGACCGCCACCTACCTGAACCGCCTCTCAGACCTGCTCTTCATCCTTGCGAGGACGGCGAACAAGGAGGTCGGGGACGTGCTCTGGGTCCCGGGCGGAGACCGCTAGTCCGACTGCCACCCCATGCCGGGGGTCCGGGGGGTTGCCCCCGGGGGATGCAGCATCCTTGCCAGGACGGCGAACAAGGAGATCGGGGACGTGCTCTGGGTCCCGGGCGGAGACCGCTAGTCCGACTGCCGCCCCATGCCGGGGGTCCGGGGGTTGCCCCCGGGGGATGCGGCATCCGAGATCCCTTCCGGGGCCTTCTTCGGCCAGATCGCGTAGCTGAGCGCGATCAGGCCGTGGATGCCCACCGCCCGCCAGGCGCCGAAGATCCAGCTCCGCAGGCCGTCGGTGTTCCCGTCGCCGCCGACGTACCAGACCGCCAGGAGCAGCAGGACGGAGGCGACGCACGCGGCGACCACCGAGCCGAGCCAGATGCTGCCCTCGTGGCGGGCGCGCGCCATGCCGTACCGCGGCGGCTTCTGCGGCGGCGGGCCGCCGCCCAGACGGTGGGCCGCGTGGCCGTCGAGCCACTTCACGGTCCGGTGGCCGTGGCCGACGGTGTAGCCGATGTACACGGCGGCGAGCCCGTGCCGCCAGCTCGGTTCGGCCCCGTTCTTGAGATCGACCACGGTGACGACCAGGAGCAGGACCTCCAGGAGCGGCTCGCACAGCAGCAGCGCCATGCCCGCCCGGGGCATCTTCAGGAGATAGCGGGTGGCGAGGCCGGCGGCCAGCAGGACCCAGAAGCCCACCTCGCAGATCACGATCAGCGTGACGATCACGTTCTTCCCCTTTCGGTTCCCCCTCAGCGTCCCGTGGGATCGGGCGCGGTTCGTCGTCGGCGGTGACGAAGTCCGCCTACATCCTTCGGCGGAGGGACGGATCGGCCGGGACGAGGAGGTCCCCCCGCGCGGGGGCGTGTTGGATGGGTACGTGACGCTCCCCCGCCCGCACCGCATCGACCTGTACATCGCCGCCACCGGGCTGGTCGGCGGCCTGATCCTGTGGTCGTTCGGACTCTTCGTGACCGGGGACCATCTCATCGGACCGCGCTGGGCGACGCTGATCCCGCTGGTCGTGATGTCCGCGATGGAGGCCCTGCGCCGCGCCGCTCCCCGGACCGCCCTGATCGTCGGCACCCTGGCGATCGTCGGCGACCAGTTCACCAACGGCAACCTCGCCACGGTCCTGATGTTCACCGACGTGGTCTACGCGGCCGTGGTGTACGGCACGCCCGCCCAGGCCCGGCGCATCCCGTACACCATGGGACTCATCACCGTCACGGTCACGGTGGTCTGCCTCGTCTGGTGGCAGAACGCGATCGCGCTCCTCGTGGGCGTGATCACCGGCATGCTCTCCTTCCTCCCGGCGATCACGGGCGCGATCGTCCGCAACCACCGGGAGGCGGCCGACGCGGCACGGCTGCGCGCCGAGCAGACCGCGCTGCTCGCCGAGATGGACCGTACGCAGGCGGTGGTGGCCGAGCGCTCCCGGATGGCTCGGGAGCTGCACGACATGGTGGCGAACCACTTGTCGGCGATCGCCATCCACTCGACGGCCGCGCTCTCGCTCGACGAGCCGGCCACCACCCGGCAGGCACTGACCGTGATCCGGGAGAACAGCGTGGCGGGCCTGGCGGAGATGCGGCGGCTCATCGGGCTGCTGCGGGACAGCAGCGGGGACACGGAACCGGCCGCCGCGCCGACGCTCGCGGGTCTGGACGCGCTGGTGGCCCAGTCCGCGGCGAACGCGGAGCCGAGCGGACTCGTGATCGTCCTGGACGACACCCGGGAGGACCCGGCGGGGCTGCCGGCGCCGGTGGAGCTGGCCGCGTACAGGATCGTGCAGGAGTCCCTGACGAACGCGCTCAAGCACGCGGCCCCCGGCGAGGTGCGGGTGACACTGGGGCAGGAGCCGGGCGCCCTGTGGGTCCGGGTGACGAGCCCGTACGGGGAACGGCCCGGGCCGACCGCGCCCGGGTCGGGGGCCGGTCTGGTGGGCATGCGGGAGCGGGTGGCCCTGCTCGACGGGGTCTTCGAGACGGGTCCGGTCACGGACGACGAGGGACGGAAAGAATGGCGGGTCCGGGCGGAACTGCCCGTACGCGCGAACGACGAGGAGCGGACATGACGGTACGGGCGGGCAGGGAGCCGGCATGACGGTACGAGTGGTGGTCGCCGAGGACCAGAGCGCGGTGCGGTCCGGGCTCGTCCTGATCCTGGGCAGCGCCCCGGACATCGAGGTAGTCGGGGAGGCGGCGGACGGGGAGCGCGCGGTGGAGCTGGCGCGCGAGCTGCGCCCCGACCTGGTCCTGATGGACGTGCAGATGCCGCGGATGGACGGGGTGACGGCGACCGGGATCGTCGTCTCGGAGGGGCTGGCGGACGTGCTCGTCCTGACCACCTTCGATCTCGACGCGTACGTGTTCGGTGCGCTGCGGGCGGGCGCCGCGGGCTTCCTGCTGAAGAACGCGGAGGCGCGGGAGCTGATCGAGGCGGTGCGGACGGTGGCGCGCGGCGAGGGGCTCATCGCCCCCGCGGTGACGCGGCGGCTGATCGCCGAGTTCGCCGCGACGGGTCGCCCGGCGCGAGCGACGTCGGGGACGGACCCGGCGGTGCTGGACGCTCTGACGCCCCGGGAGCGGGAGGTGCTGCGGGCGCTGGGCGGCGGTCTGTCGAACGCGGAGATCGCGGTACGCCTCGACATGGCGGAGGCGACGGTGAAGACGCACGTCAGCAAGGTGCTGGGGAAGCTGGAGTTGCGCAGCAGGGTCCAAGCGGCGGTCCTGGCAAAGGAGTTGGGCGTCTAGGCGAACTCGGCGACGTTGGTCTGGACCTCTTGACGATTGGTCCAGACCTTCCTACGCTCGCGGGGCGCGCGCATCTTCACGGACCACCCCCACCTTGTCCGTCCGCAACTTGAGGAGCACCGTTGAGCACTCAAGCACCGACGCGCAGAACAGGGTTCAGACGCCGGGCCGCCGCCGGCCTGACCGCCCTGATCCTGCCGCTGGCCGCCATGGTCGGCCTCGCCACCCCCGCCGAAGCGGCCACATCGGCCACGGCGACCTACACGAAGACCCAGGACTGGGGCACCGGTTTCGGTGCCAACTGGACCGTCAAGAACACCGGCACCACCACCATCAGCTCCTGGACCGTCGAGTGGGACTACCCCGCCGGCACCGCGGTCACCTCCGCCTGGGACGCCACCGTCACCAGCTCCGGCACCCACTGGACCGCCAAGAACGTCGGCTGGAACGGGACCCTCGCCCCCGGCGCCTCCGTCTCCTTCGGCTACAACGGCACCGGCCCGGGCGCGCCCACCGGTTGCAAGATCAACGGCGCCGCCTGCGACGGCACCTCCCAGCCGGGCGACAACCCGCCCTCGGCACCCGGCACCCCGGTCGCCTCCGGCATCACCGACACCTCGGTGAAGCTGACCTGGACCGCCGCGACCGACGACAAGGGCATCAAGAACTACGACGTCCTGCGCAACGGCACGAAGGTCACCACGCTCACCGGCCTGACGTACACCGACCAGGGCCTGTCCGCCGGCACCGACTACAGCTACACCGTCGTCGCCCGCGACACCATCGACCAGACCGGCCCCGCCGCCGGCCCGGTCCCCGTCCGCACCACCGGCGGAGGCGGCACCCCGCCCCCGAACGTGGTGAAGATGGGCTACTTCACGAACTGGGGCGTCTACGGCCGCAACTACCACGTGAAGAACATCGTGACCTCGGGCTCCGCGTCCAAGATCACCCACATCAACTACGCCTTCGGCAACGTCACGGGCGGCAAGTGCACCATCGGTGACGCCTACGCCGACTACGACAAGGCCTACACCGCCGACCAGTCCGTCGACGGCGTCGCCGACACCTGGGACCAGCCGCTGCGCGGCAACTTCAACCAGCTGCGCAAGCTGAAGAAGGCGTACCCGAACATCAAGATCCTCTGGTCCTTCGGCGGCTGGACCTGGTCCGGCGGCTTCGGCCAGGCCGTCCAGAACCCGACCGCCTTCGCCCAGTCCTGCTACGACCTGGTCGAGGACCCGCGCTGGGCCGACGTCTTCGACGGCATCGACCTGGACTGGGAGTACCCGAACGCCTGCGGTCTGTCCTGCGACACCAGCGGCGCTGCCTCCTTCAAGAACATGATGCAGGCAATGCGCGCCAAGTTCGGTGCCAACAACCTGGTCACCGCGGCCGTCACGGCCGACGCCTCCCCCGGCGGCAAGATCGACGCCGCCGACTACGCGGGCGCCGCGCAGTACATGAACTGGTTCAACGTCATGACGTACGACTTCTTCGGCGCCTGGGCGGCGCAGGGTCCGACGGCCCCGCACTCCCCGCTCACCTCGTACGCCGGCATCCCGCAGGCGGGCTTCAACTCCGCCGAGGCGATCGCCAAGTTCAAGGCGAAGGGCGTCCCCGCCTCCAAGCTCCTCCTCGGCATCGGCTTCTACGGCCGCGGCTGGACCGGCGTCACCCAGGCCACCCCCGGCGGCACGGCGACCGGCCCCGCGCCGGGCACCTACGAGCAGGGCATCGAGGACTACAAGGTCCTGAAGACCTCCTGCCCGGCCACCGGAACCGTCGCGGGCACGGCGTACGCCAAGTGCGGCACCAACTGGTGGAGCTACGACACCCCGGCCACGGTCACGTCCAAGATGAGCTGGGCGAAGAACCAGGGCCTGGGCGGCGCGTTCTTCTGGGAGTTCAGCGGTGACACCGGCAACGGCGAACTCGTCGGCGCCATCAACACCGGCCTGAACTAGCACGAACGAGTACGACCACGCGGTACGACGAAGCGGGGGCCGGCGCAGCACGCCGACCCCCGCTTCTTCACGTACTAAGCGACATTCACCCTCTGCCCGGGAGGCGCCGCCTCGAGCCAGGCCATGAAACCGGTCCGGGCGTCCTCGCTCATCGCGAGCTCCAGCCGGATCCCGTCGTACGTACAGGCCTGGATCACCGCGTCCGAGAGCAGCGCGAGCTCCTCCTCGCCCTCCGGCGTCCGGCGCTCCAGGGCCACGATGGCCGAGCGCTCCAGGACGCGGCGCGGGCGGGGCGAGTAGGAGAAGACACGGAACCAGGCGATCTCGTCACCGCTGTAGCGGGCGACGCCGTACACCCAGCCCTTGCCGGTCGGGTCCGGCTCGTCGGGGATGTCCCAGCGCAGGGAGCAGTCGAAGGTGCCGCCGGCGCGCTGGATCAGCCTCCTGCGCAAGCCGAAGACGAAGAGCCCGATCACCACCAGTGCGACGACCAGGCCGCACACGAGCAGAGCGAGGAACATCTTCACCGACCTCCTCGCTGCGTCCCGTGGCCGGCACAGCCGACCGAACCGAAATACACGTGCATCTGCATCGCCTCAGCCGCGGCACGGTCTGGATAATTCCAGCCGTGCCGCGGCTGAGGGCACTTCTACTCGGCGCGGACCGTCAGCGGACCGCTACCGCGCGCAGCCGGACATCGGCGCGCCGCTCGGCGGCGGCGTCGGAGTCCGACTTCGCACGCTCCAGCGCGCGCTCGGCGCGCTGGGCGTCGATCTCGTCCGCCAGCTCGCAGATCTCCGCGAGCAGAGACAGCTTGTCGTCGGCGAAGGAGATGAATCCGCCGTGGACGGCGGCGACGACGGTCGCGCCCTCGCTGGTACGGATGGTCACCGGGCCCGACTCCAGCACACCGAGCAGCGGCTGGTGGCCGGGCATGACGCCGATGTCGCCGGAGGTGGTACGCGCGATGACCAAGGTGGCCTCGCCGGACCAGACACTCCGGTCCGCGGCGACCAGCTCGACGTGCAGCTCAGCAGCCAAGGGTGGCTCCTCGGGTCACCACCCGGCGGTCGTGCCGGGTGTTGGGGTCAATTCTAATGGGCGTGGTGAGGGGGGCGGGACCGGAATCCCGCCCCCCTCGGAGCGCGGGGCTCAGGAGACGCCAAGCTCCTTGGCGTTCTTCCGGAGGTCCTCGATGCCACCACACATGAAGAAGGCCTGCTCGGGGAAGTGGTCGTACTCACCGTCGCAGATCGCGTTGAACGCGGCGATCGACTCGTCGAGAGGAACGTCCGAACCGTCCACACCGGTGAACTGCTTCGCCGCGTGGGTGTTCTGGGACAGGAAGCGCTCGACACGGCGGGCGCGGTGGACAACGAGCTTGTCCTCCTCGCTCAGCTCGTCGATACCGAGGATCGCGATGATGTCCTGGAGGTCCTTGTACTTCTGCAGGATTCCCTTGACGCGCGTGGCGGCGTCGTAGTGGTCCTGCGCGATGTAGCGCGGGTCCAGGATCCGGGACGTGGAGTCCAGCGGGTCCACGGCCGGGTAGATGCCCTTCTCGGAGATCGGACGGGAAAGAACCGTCGTCGCGTCGAGGTGGGCGAAGGTGGTGGCCGGAGCCGGGTCGGTCAGGTCGTCCGCGGGGACGTAGATCGCCTGCATCGAGGTGATCGAGTGACCACGGGTCGAGGTGATGCGCTCCTGGAGGAGACCCATCTCGTCGGCCAGGTTCGGCTGGTAACCCACCGCGGAGGGCATACGGCCGAGCAGGGTCGACACCTCGGAACCGGCCTGGGTGAAGCGGAAGATGTTGTCGATGAAGAAGAGAACATCCTGCTTCTGCACATCGCGGAAGTACTCCGCCATGGTCAGACCGGCGAGGGCCACGCGCAGACGGGTGCCCGGGGGCTCGTCCATCTGGCCGAAGACAAGCGCGGTCTTGTCCAGAACGCCCGCTTCTTCCATCTCGACCATGAGGTCGTTGCCCTCACGGGTGCGCTCGCCGACGCCCGCGAAGACCGAAACACCGTCGTGCAGCTTGGCCACACGGACGATCATTTCCTGGATCAGAACGGTCTTGCCGACACCGGCACCACCGAACAGACCGATCTTTCCACCCTTGACGTACGGGGTGAGAAGGTCGACGACCTTCAGGCCGGTCTCGAACATCTCGGTCTTGGACTCGAGCTGGTCGAAGGCCGGGGCCTTGCGGTGGATCGTCCAGCGCGGCGCGTCGGCCACGGTGGAGGCGTCGTCGTTCAGCACCTCACCGAGCGTGTTGAACACACGGCCCTTGGTGACGTCACCGACGGGGACCGTGATGCCCGTGCCCGTGTCGGTCACCGGGGCCTGGCGGACCAGGCCGTCGGTGGGCTGCATGGAAATGGCGCGGACGACGCCGTCACCGAGGTGCTGGGCGACCTCGAGGGTCAGCGTCTTGGTCGCGCCCTCCTCGGTCGGGTCCATGACCTCGACGTGCAGCGCGTTGTAGATCGCCGGCATCGCGTCGACGGGGAACTCCACGTCGACGACCGGGCCGATGACCCGGGCGACGCGGCCCGTGGCGGCGGCCGTCTCAACAGTGGTCGTCATTACTTGTCACTCCCCGCGGTCGCGTCGGCCAGGGCTGCGGTGCCACCGACGATCTCGCTGATTTCCTGGGTGATTTCGGCCTGGCGGGCCGCGTTGGCAAGTCGGGAGAGATTGTTGATCAAGTCTCCCGCGTTGTCGGTCGCCGACTTCATCGCGCGGCGCGTGGCGGCGTGCTTGGAAGCAGCCGACTGGAGCAGCGCGTTGTAGATACGGCTCTCGACGTACCGGGGCAGCAGGGCGTCGAGGACGTCCTCCGCCGACGGCTCGAAGTCGTACAGCGGGCGGAGCGTGTCCGACTCGCCGGCCTCCCTCGTCACCTCGTCGAGGCTGAGGGGCAGCAGCCGGGCCTCGACCGCCGTCTGCGTCATCATCGAGACGAACTCGGTGTAGATGATGTGGAGCTCGTCCACACCACCCTCGGCCGTGTCCTTCTCGATCGCCTCGATCAGCGGTGCCGCGATCGTCTTGGCGTCGCCGTACGACGGCTGGTCCGTGAACCCGGTCCACGTACCGGCCAGCTTCCGCTCGCGGAAGTTGTAGTGCGCGATGCCACGACGGCCGACGACGTAGACGATGACCTCGCGGCCCTCGCCTTCCAGCTTCGCCGTCAGCTTTTCCGCCGCCTTGATGGCGTTGGAGTTGAAGGCGCCGGCCAGACCGCGGTCGCTCGAGAGGAGCAGGACCGCGGCACGGACGGGGTTCTCCGCCTCGGTGGTCAGCGGGTGCTTGTCATTCGCACCCGTGGCCACCGCCGTGACCGCGCGGGTCAGCTCGGTCGCGTACGGAGTCGACGCCTGCACCTTGCGCTGCGCCTTGACGACACGCGAGGCGGCGATCATCTCCATCGCCTTGGTGATCTTCTTCGTCGCGGTGACGGATTTGATGCGACGCTTGTAGACCCGGAGCTGCGCTCCCATGAGTCAGGTCCCTTCCGTCGTCACTTCGAGACGTTGACGGCGGCAGGAGCGTCCTCGCCCAGCAGCTTGCCGTCAGAGGTCTCGAACTGCTTCTTGAACTCCGCGATGGCGTCACCGACGGACTGCAGGGTGTCGTCGGACATCTTGCCGCCCTCACGGATGGAGGTCATGAGACCCGAGTGGTTCTGGCGGAGGTACGCCAGGAGCTCGGCCTCGAAGCGACGGATGTCGACGACCGGGACGTCGTCCATCTTGCCGGTGGTGCCGGCCCAGACGGAGACGACCTGGTTCTCGGTGGGCATCGGCTGGTACTGAGCCTGCTTGAGCAGCTCGACCATGCGCTGTCCACGCTCCAGCTGCGCCTTGGAGGCGGCGTCCAGGTCCGAACCGAAGGCGGCGAACGCCTCGAGCTCACGGAACTGGGCCAGGTCCACGCGGAGGCGGCCGGAGATCTGCTTCATCGCCTTGTGCTGGGCGGAGCCACCGACACGGGAGACCGAGATACCGACGTTCAGGGCCGGGCGCTGGCCGGCGTTGAACAGGTCGGACTCCAGGAAGCACTGGCCGTCGGTGATGGAGATGACGTTGGTCGGGATGAACGCCGACACGTCGTTCGCCTTGGTCTCGACGATCGGCAGACCGGTCATCGAACCGGCACCGAGCTCGTCCGAGAGCTTCGCGCAGCGCTCGAGCAGACGCGAGTGCAGGTAGAAGACGTCACCCGGGTAGGCCTCACGGCCCGGCGGGCGGCGCAGCAGCAGCGACACGGCGCGGTAGGCGTCGGCCTGCTTCGACAGGTCATCGAAGACGATCAGGACGTGCTTGCCCTGGTACATCCAGTGCTGACCGATGGCGGAACCGGTGTACGGCGCCAGGTACTTGAAGCCGGCCGGGTCGGACGCCGGGGCGGCGACGATCGTCGTGTACTCGAGCGCACCGGCCTCTTCCAGGGCGCCGCGAACGGACGCGATGGTCGAGCCCTTCTGGCCGACGGCGACGTAGATGCAGCGAACCTGCTTGTTCACGTCGCCCGAGCGCCAGTTGTCGCGCTGGTTGATGATCGTGTCGACACACAGCGCGGTCTTGCCGGTCTGACGGTCACCGATGATCAGCTGACGCTGACCACGGCCGACCGGCGTCATGGCGTCGACGGCCTTGTAGCCGGTCTCCATCGGCTCGTGCACCGACTTACGGGCCATAACGCCCGGGGCCTGCAGCTCGAGGGCGCGGCGGCCCTCGGTCGCGATCTCGCCGAGACCGTCGATCGGGTTGCCGAGCGGGTCGACGACGCGACCCAGGTATCCCTCACCGACACCGACGGAGAGGACCTCGCCGGTGCGCTGCACCGACTGTCCCTCCTCGATGCCGCTGAACTCGCCGAGGACGATCGCACCGATCTCGCGCTCTTCGAGGTTCAGCGCGAGGCCGAGGGTGCCGTCCTCGAACTTCAGCAGCTCGTTCGCCATGGCCGAGGGAAGACCCTCGACCTTCGCGATGCCGTCGCCGGCCAGGCTGACCGTGCCGACCTCCTCGCGCGAGGCCGCGTCCGGCTGGTACGACTGGACAAAGTTCTCCAGTGCGTCCCGGATCTCCTCCGGCCGGATCGTGAGCTCCGCCATCTGGGTTCCCTGCTCTCCTTGTTGGGCCCGAAGTTTCTTAAGGGGTCTGGGGGCCGACCCCCAGGAATCTTCTGCAATCTCTGCACGGCCCAACCGGGCCGCTGGTGATGCTGTGATGCTTGTTGCTTTGGTGGCCGCAGCCGTCAGCCGGCCAGTCGCCGGGTCGCCTCGCCGAGGCGCTCCGCGATGGTCCCGTTGATGACCTCGTCGCCGACCTGCACCGTGATCCCGCCGAGGACCGCCGGGTCCACGTCGAGGTTCAGGTGCATCTCCCGGCCGTACAGCTTGGCCAGAACGGCACCGAGGCGCTGCTTCTGCTGGTCGGACAGCGGCACCGCCGTGGTGACGACGGCGACCATCCGGTTCCGGCGCGCCGCGGCGAGCTTGGAGAGGGACTCGAGTCCCGCTTCCAGGCTACGTCCCCGGGGCTGGGTCACCAGACGGACGACCAGACGCTCGGTGGTCGCGTGGGCCTTGCCGCCGAGCAGGCTGCGGAGCAGCGCGCCCTTGGCGGTGGCCGTGGCGGCCTTGTCCGTCAGCGCCGAGCGGAGCTCGGGGCTGGAGGACACGATCCGGCCGAACCGGAACAGCTCGTCCTCGACGCCATCGAGCGCGCCCGCCTTCTGCGCCGCGGTGAGGTCGGCGATGTTCGCCAGCTCCTCCGCGACGTCGACGAGGTCACGCGAACGCGACCAGCGGTTGCGCACCATGCCCGAGACCAGGTCGACGGTCTCGCCGCCCACCTGACCGCTCAGGAGTCGCTGCGCGAGCTCGGCCTTGGCCTCACCCGACTGCGCGGGGTCGGTCAGGACCCGGCGCAGCGACACCTCGCGGTCGAGGAGCGCGGTGACGGCGGTCAGCTCGTCCGAGAGCTTCGTCGCGTCGGCCGACGTGTTGTCGGTCAGCGCGTCGAGGGACTCGCGGGCGGCGGACAGTGCCTCGCGGCTCGCTCCGTTCATCGGACGGCCTCTGCCTTCTCCTCGAGCTCATCGAGGAAGCGGTCGATCGTCCGGCTCTGGCGGGCGGTGTCCTCAAGGGACTCGCCGACCAGCTTGCCGGCCAGGTCGGTGGCGAGCTTGCCCACGTCCTGACGCAGCGACGCGGACGCGGCCTTGCGGTCGGCCTCGATCTGCGAGTGGCCGGCCGCGATGATCTCCTCGCGCTGGCGCTGGCCTTCCGCCTTCATCTCCTGGATGATCGCGGTGCCCTGCTCCGTCGCCTCCTGGCGAAGACGCGCGGCCTCGTGGCGGGCCTCGGCGAGCTGGGCCTTGTACTGCTCCAGCACGCTCTGGGCCTCGATCTGGGCCGACTCGGCCTTCTCGATGCCACCCTCGATGGCCTCGCGACGCTCGTCCAGAACCTTGTTGATGTTCGGGAGGAGCTTCTTGGCGAGGAAGCCGAAGACGATGACGAAGGCGATCAGGCCGATGACGAGCTCGTCAAGATGCGGCAGCAGAGGAGGCTGGGGCTCCTCCGCCTGCGCAAGAAGAAGCGCGTTCACATCAGTGCCTTCCGTAAAAGAATCGGGCTGTCGGTCCGGCTTACTGGTAGACGAAGCCCATGACGATGCCGATGAGGGCGAGCGCCTCACAGAAGGCGAAGCCCATGATCTGGTTGGTGCGGATCAGACCGGCGGCCTCGGGCTGGCGGGCGAGGGCCTGCGTACCGTTACCGAAGATGATGCCGACGCCGACGCCGGGGCCGATCGCGGCGAGGCCGTAACCGATCGAGGCGACGTTGCCGACGACGTTTTCCTTGGCGCCGGCGGCGAGGTTGACCATGTCGAGAGCAGCGGACATGCCGTTACTTCCTTCTCTTTCAATGACCCGGTGGGGGTTGGCCACCGGACGACTGATGGTTTCGGGGGTGGAGCTACGGGGCCGGGACGGCTCAGTGGTGCTCGGAGAGCGCGCCCTGGATGTAGCTGCAGGCCAGGAGCACGAACACGTACGCCTGGACGGCCTGGATGAAGAGCTCGAAGGCGGTCATCACGAGGACCATCACGAACGAGGCGCCGGCGTAGACGAAGCCGAGACCGTTCATGAGGTACCAGGTGGCCAGCGAGAACATCACGATCAGCAGGTGACCGGCGAACATGTTCGCGAACAGTCGCACCGCGTGCGTGAAGGGCCGGATCAGGAGGTTCGAGAAGAACTCGAGGACGACGACCATCGGGAGGATGGCACCGAGGGACTTGTCGTACCCGACGATGTTCTTCCAGCCGCCCACGAAGCCGTGCTTCTTGAAGGTGAGCGAGATCCACATGACGTACACGATCAGCGCGAGACCGGCCGGGAAGGCGATCAGCGAGGTGACCGGGAACTGGGCGAGCGGAACGATCGACCAGAGGTTCATGATCCAGACGAAGAAGAACAACGACACCATGAAGGGGACGTACTTCTCGCCGTCCTTCTTGCCGATGATCTCGTAGACGATGCCGCGGCGCACGAAGTCGTAACCGGCCTCGCCGACCATCTGCATCTTGCCGGGGATCAGCTTGGGCTTGTTGAAGGCGGCCCAGAAGAACCCGACGACCACGATCGACCCGAGCACGGCGAGCAGCATCGGCTTCGTGAGCTCGATGCCGGCCACCGTGGCGATGGGCTCGTACATGAACGTGTGCAGGCCCGGAGCCGGGAAGCCGCATCCACTGAAGATGTGGCAATCCGGGTCGAAGGCAAGCGTCTGGTCAGCACTCACCGCGGGCTCCTTCAGCGTGGCGCATAGGTACGGCAACCTCGTTGTGTCGGCGCGGCACGCAGCCGCGGGTCGGCACTGGACTGGTCTTACGGATAAGGGGGCGGCGGTTCGGCATCGAGCCTCGCGCTGGGACAGGCGTCAGCTCGGATGCCCGCGCCCGCAGTGCCGCAGTTGGCACCGGACGATAGCAGGAAGCCGAACGTGGCTTTATCCCGGCCCTACCCTTCACGACTTCGACCCCGTGTTTCCGGGGTCGATGTACGTGATCTTGGCCTTCATGTACGCACGGGCCTGCGCGGCGACCCACACCACGGTCGTCGCGAGCAGCGTGAAGGCGAAGGCCTTGAAGTCGAACAGCGTCGTGTTCTTGAGCAAGGCAAGGAAGATGAAGAGCACCAGCAGCTGGGCCGTGTAGAGCATCAGCCCCATGGCCTGGAAGAGGTGCGGAAGCGACTTCGCCGTCCGCTGCAGAACCAACTGCCCGATACCCATGAAGAGGATCACGACCAGAGTGCCGACGACGGCGCCGATCGCCCCCTTGCCACCCGCGAGCACGCCGCTGATGGCCGTGGCGACAGCGCCGACGACAGCGGTGGGAACGATGGTGTGCAGAAGGATGCGTGCGTCGTTGGACGGCATGGCGGTGTCTCCGCTTGCTGGAGGGGGCGATGGTGTCGTCATGGACGAGCGTAAGCCCGGTCCGAGGTGGGTCTCGGGGCCAACGGACCGTCGCACTACGGTCTTTCGGCTCTGTCGCCGGGTCTCGTGAACGGTATCACAAACTATTTGAGTAGTTCTTTACCCACAAGGTGTGCCAACTGTCACACATGAGGGCTACACCGCGCGTGTGTGCGCGACACGAGGGCGAGTTGTCTGCTAATGGCCGCCGAAGCGGCTTTCGTCAACTCGGTGTTCCGGCCTTCCGCCGATCGGAGAAGCGCCCGCGGTTGCCGATGGCGGTGGCCCCGTGGAGCCCCGCGGGCACCGGAACCAGCTCCTCCGCCGCGACCGCGTCCCCATCGACGTCGACGCTTGCGGCCGTCTCCGGTACGGGGGCCGGCTTGCGGCGCCGGTAGCGCGGCGGGACGACGGCCTCCGCCCAGCGCGGGGCCCGCGGCGTGAAGCGCGGCAGCAGGAGCAGCACCAGGCCGATCGCGCTGAGCACGGTGATGCCGAGGACGATCCACATCGACGCCGAGTGGACCGAGTACGCCAGCGTCCCGAAGGCGATCAGCGCCGACCAGAAGTACATGATCAGCACCGCGCGGCTGTGCGAGTGCCCGATCTCCAGGAGCCGGTGGTGCAGGTGCCCGCGGTCGGCCGCGAACGGCGACTGCCCCTTCCACGTACGGCGCACGATCGCGAGGACCAGGTCCGCCATCGGGATCGCGATGATCGTGAGCGGCAGCACCAGCGGGATGAAGACGGGCAGGGCGGCGTGGGTGGCCTGCCGGGTCGAACCCTCGAAGATCTTCAGCGCGTCCGGGTCGACCTGGCCGGTGATCGAGATCGCCGAGGCGGCCAGGATCAGACCGATCAGCATCGAGCCCGAGTCGCCCATGAAGATGCGCGCCGGGTGCATGTTGTGCGGCAGGAAGCCCAGGCACATGCCCATGAGGATGGCGGTGAAGAGCGTCGCGGGGGCGGCGGCCTCGATCGTGTAGCCGTACCAGAGCCGGTAGGCGTACAGGAAGAAGGCCGCGGCGGCGATGCAGACCATGCCGGCGGCGAGGCCGTCGAGACCGTCGACGAAGTTGACGGCGTTGATGGTGACGACGACCAGGGCGACCGTCAGGAGCGTGCCCTGGCCCGGGGTCAGGGAGACCACGCCGACGCCGGGGATCGGCAGCCACAGGATCGTCAGACCCTGCGCGACCATCACGCCCGCCGAGATCATCTGGGCGCCCAGCTTGATGAGCGCGTCCAGCTCGAACTTGTCGTCGAGGACGCCGATCAGCCAGATCAGCGCGGCGCCGGAGAGCAGCGCGCGCGGTTCGTTGGACAGCTCGAAGACACTGCTCAGGTTCTGCAGGTGGTCGGCGACGAGCAAGCCCGTGCACAGCCCGAAGAACATGGCGATGCCACCGAGCCGCGGAGTCGGTTCTCGGTGTACGTCGCGGGCCCGGATCTCCGGCATCGCCCCGGTCGCGATGGCGAACTTCCGCACCGGACCGGTGAGCAGATAAGTCACCGCGGCCGTGACACAGAGCGTCAGCAGGTAATCACGCACGGGCTGCCCCACAGGAATCGCTGGCCATCTCAGCCCCACACCCTAGCCGTGCCGTCCATGTGCTTGGAGACACGCGGGCCACCCGAACGGTTGCGCTCGGGCTTTCCTCAGCGTCCAAACGGGGGAAATCGGCCGGTCAGGGCACGTACTTCCGCCCTGACCCGGGCGGTCTCGGCGGGATCATCACGCAGCGCGGCGGTGAACAGTGCGGCAATTCTCGCCATCTCCGGGGCGCCCATGCCCTGTGTGGTGACGGCGGCAGTGCCCAGCCGGATGCCGCGCCCCTCCCCGTAGGGCAGGGCGCAGGTGTCGAGCACCATGCCGGCGGCGGCGAGCCGGGCCCGTGCGGTGCGGCCGTCGACGCCGAGGGGCGCGGGGTCGGCGGTGATGAGGTGGGTGTCGGTCCCGCCGGTGGTGAGCGCGAAGCCCTCGGCGGCGAGCGCGGCGGCGAGCACCCGTGCGTGTTCCACCACCTGATGGGCGTACGTGGCGAACGCCGGAGTGGACGCCTCGCCGAACGCCACCGCCTTGGCCGCGATCGTGTGCATCTGGGCGCCGCCCTGGGTGAACGGGAACACCGCCCGGTCGATCCGGCCCGCGAGCTCGGCGCCGCACAGGACCATCCCGCCGCGCGGACCGCGCAGGACCTTGTGGGTGGTCGCGCAGACGACGTCGGCGTACGGGACGGGGCTGGGGGCCGCTCCCCCGGCGACCAGCCCGATCGGGTGGGCCGCGTCGGCGATGAGATAAGCCCCGACCTCGTCGGCGATCTCCCGGAAGATCCGGTAGTCGAGGTGGCGGGGGTACGAGATGGAGCCGCAGACGATCGCCTTGGGGCGGTGGTGCCGGGCGAGCGCGGCGACCTGCTCGTAGTCGACGAGGCCGGTCTCGGCGTCGACTCCGTACGGGACGAAGTCGAACCACCGGCCGGAGAAGTTGGCGGGCGATCCGTGCGTGAGGTGCCCGCCGTGCTCCAGGCCCATGGCGAGGACGGTGTCCCCGGGCCTCAGGAGGGCCGCGTAGGCCGCCAGGACGGCCGAGGAGCCCGAGTGTGCCTGGACGTTCGCGTGGTCGGCTCCGAAGAGCGCGGTGGCCCGTTCCACGGCGATCCGCTCGGCGGCGTCGGCGTACTCGCAGCCGCCGTGGTGGCGGGCGCCGGGGTAGCCCTCGGCGTACTTGTTGGCGAGGGCGGAGCCGAGGGCGGCGAGGACGGCGGGCGAGGCGAAGTTCTCCGCGGCGATCAGCTGCAGACTGTCGCTCTGCCGCCGCACCTCGCCGAGCAGCACGTCGGCGATCTCCGGGTCCTGCCGGCGCAGGACGTCGAGATCCTCATCGGGGGGCGCGGTGACCGGCATGCCCCCAATGTAGACACGCTCCCCGCACCCCGCGCGTCGACGCCTCCCGACGCATTAGTCCGTCGCGCGCGGCGACACCCGAGGCCGTCAGTCGCGCGACGCGACACCCGTCAGCGCCGTCACCACGGGCTCCAGCGCCTGGTTGAGCCCCTCTTCCCGACACGCCCCTCGCACCGCTCGGCCCCAAAGGGCCTCCCCGGCAGCGGGACGCTGCGGCGGCCTCCGACCGCCGGACGTCGCAGACCTCAGTCGCGCGACGCGACACCCGTCAGCGCCGTCACCACGGGCTCCAGCGCCTGGTTGAGCCCCGTTCCCGACGCGCCCCTCGCACCGCTCGGCCCCAGGGGGCCTCCCCGGCATCGGAACGCTGCGGCGGCCTCCGACCGCCGGACGTGGCAGACGTCAGTCGCGCGACGCGACACCCGTCAGCGCCGTCACCACGGGCTCCAGCGCCTGGTTGATCTCGTCGCCGATCGAGCGGAAGAAGGTGATCGGCGCGCCGTACGGGTCGTTGACCTCGTCCGCGTCCACCGAGGGGGCGAGGAGCCACCCGCGTAGAGCCGCGGCAGCCCGGACCAGGGCTCGGGCGCGTTCGACCATGCCCTCGTCGTGCGCGTCCGGGAGCGTCGCGGGGTCGATCGCGCGGACCAGGCGGGTGAACTCCTTCAGGGTGAAGGTGCGCAGGCCCGCCGAGTGGCCCATCGAGATGACCTGGGCGCGGTGGTCGCGGGTCGCCGTGAGGACCAGGTCCGCCCGGATGACGTGCTCGTCGAGGAGCTCGCGCCCCACGAAGCCGCTGTAGTCCGCGCCGAAGTCGGCGAGGACCAGTTCGGCGTTGGCCTCCATGGGGGCGCCCTCGTGGCCCCAGGTGCCCGCGCTCTCCACGATCAGGCCGCCGCCGAGAGGGTCGCCCAGGCGGTCGCACAGGGCATGGCGGGTCAGCCGCTCGGTGATCGGCGAGCGGCAGACGTTGCCGGTGCTGACGTGGAGGATGCGGAAGGTGCTGCTGTCGTCGAACCCCGCTATGCCACGCCCCTCAGGGGCGGTCAATGTGCCACCTCGAGGTCGGGTACGACCTTCCGGAGCTCCTCCGGGGACAGCGCGCCCTCGCGCAGCAGCACCGGCACCTTGCCCGTGACGTCGACGATGGAGGACGGGACGATGCCGGGCGTCGGGCCGCCGTCGAGGTACACGGAGACGGAGTCCCCCAGCATCTGCTGGGCCGCGTCGCAGTCCTCAGGGGACGGGTGGCCGGTGAGGTTCGCCGACGAGACGGCCATCGGGCCGACCTCGGTGAGGAGCTCGATCGCGACCGGGTGCAGCGGCATGCGGATGGCGACGGTGCCCCGGGTGTCGCCCAGGTCCCACTGGAGGGAGGGCTGGTGCTTGGCGACCAGGGTGAGCGCGCCGGGCCAGAAGGCGTCGACGAGCTCCCAGGCCTGCTCGGAGAAGTCCGTGACCAGGCCGTGCAGGGTGTTCGGGGAGCCGATGAGCACGGGCGTGGGCATGTTGCGGCCCCGGCCCTTGGCGGCCAGCAGGTCCGCGACGGCCTCGCTGCTGAAGGCGTCCGCCCCGATCCCGTACACGGTGTCGGTGGGCAGCACGACCAGCTCGCCCCGGCGGACGGCGGACGCGGCCTCGCGCAGACCGGTCACACGATCGGTGGCCTCGTTGCAGTCGTATCGCCGTGCCATCAGTTCCCGGCCTCCTCGTACGCGTGGTTCGTCATGGCAGTCATGCCGGTCATGGCATCGCCTTGCGGGCGGTCGCGAAGCGCGGCCGGTTGTTCAGGTCCGGGTGGTCGGCGGCGTCGGCCCAGCCGGCCTCTTCGTTGAAGATCCACGGCACCTGCCCGCCCTGGGTGTCCGCGTGCTCGATGACGACGAGGCCGCCGGGGCGGAGCAGCCGGTGGGCGGTGCGCTCGATGCCGCGGATGGTGTCGAGGCCGTCCTCGCCGGAGAAGAGGGCCATCTCCGGGTCGTGGTCACGGGCCTCGGGTGCCACGTACTCCCACTCGGTGAGCGGGATGTACGGCGGGTTGGAGATGACCAGGTCGACCTGGCCGTCCAGCTCCGGGAGGGCGCTCAGCGCGTCGCCCTGGTGGACGGAGACGCGGGACCCCTCGGCGTTCTTCCGGGTCCAGACGAGGGCGTCGTCGGAGAGCTCCACCGCGTGCACGCGCGAGCGCGGGACCTCCTGCGCCATGGCGAGGGCGATGGCCCCGGAGCCGGTGCAGAGGTCGACGATGAGCGGTTCGACGACGTCCATGGCGCGTACGGCGTCTATGGCCCAGCCGACGACCGACTCGGTCTCGGGGCGGGGCACGAAGACGCCGGGCCCCACCTGGAGCTCCAGGTAGCGGAAGAACGCCCGGCCGGTGATGTGCTGGAGCGGTTCGCGGGCCTCGCGGCGGGCGATCGTCTCCCAGTAGCGGGCGTCGAAGTCCGCGTCCTTGACGTTGTGCAGCTCCCCCCGCTTGACGCCGTGCACGAACGCGGCGAGCTCCTCCGCGTCGAAACGCGGTGAGGGCACGCCGGCGTCGGCCAGCCGCTGGGTGGCCTGGGCCACCTCGGCAAGCAGCAGGTTCACGCTGGTCCTCCGTGGTGCGGGGTGGGGCTTACGGAACTTACGCCGCGGCCAGCTTGGCGGCCGAGTCGGCGTCGACACACGCCTGGATCATCGCGTCCAGATCACCGTCGAGCACCTGGTCCAAGTTGTACGCCTTGAAGCCGACGCGGTGGTCCGAGATGCGGTTCTCCGGGAAGTTGTACGTCCGGATCTTCTCGGAGCGGTCGACGGTACGGACCTGGCTGCGACGGGCGTCGGCGGCCTTGGACTCGGCCTCCTCCTGCGCGGCGGCGAGCAGCCGGGAACGCAGGATACGCATGGCCTGCTCCTTGTTCTGGAGCTGGCTCTTCTCGTTCTGACAGGAGGCGACGATGCCGGTCGGCAGGTGGGTGATGCGGACGGCGGAGTCGGTGGTGTTGACCGACTGGCCGCCGGGGCCCGACGAGCGGTAGACGTCGATGCGCAGGTCGTTGGCGACGATCTCGACCTCGACCTCCTCGGCCTCGGGCGTGACGAGCACGCCGGCGGCGGAGGTGTGGATGCGGCCGGCGGACTCGGTCGCGGGCACGCGCTGCACGCGGTGGACGCCGCCCTCGTACTTGAGGCGCGCCCAGACGCCCTGGCCGGGCTCGGTGGCGCCGTTGCCGCCCTTGGTCTTCACGGCGACCTGGACGTCCTTGTAGCCGCCGAGCTCGGACTCGGTGGCGTCGATGATCTCGGTCTTCCAGCCGACGCGCTCGGCGTACCGGAGGTACATGCGGAGCAGGTCGCCGGCGAAGAGGGCGGACTCGTCGCCACCGGCGCCCGCCTTGATCTCCAGGATGACGTCCTTGTCGTCGCTGGGGTCGCGCGGGACGAGCAGGAGGCGGAGCTTCTCGGTGAGCTCCTCCCGCTGCTTGTCCAGCAGCTTGACCTCGGCGGCGAAGTCGGGGTCGTCGTGCGCGAACTCGCGGGCGGTCTCGATGTCGTCACCGGTCTGCTTCCAGGAGCGGTAGGTGGCGACGATCGGGGTCAGCTCGGCGTAGCGCTTGCTCAGCTTGCGCGCGTTCGCCTGATCGGCGTGGACCGAAGGATCCGCGAGCTTCGTCTCGAGATCGGCGTGTTCGCCGACCAGTTCCTCGACCGCCTCGAACATCGGGGGCTCCTGGGTTTTCGTCAGTTGCTACGGGGACGGCAAAGCGCCGGTCCCGGCCACCCGCGCGGGGCGACCGTGGACCGGCGCAGGGGCTCGCTACTTCGCGGCGGAGCCGGCCTTGCCGAAGCGGGCCTCGAAGCGGGCGACGCGGCCGCCGGTGTCGAGGATCTTCTGCTTGCCCGTGTAGAACGGGTGGCACTCGGAGCAGACCTCGGCACGGATGGCGCCGTCGGTCAGGGTGCTCCGGGTGGTGAACGACGCGCCACAGGTGCAGCTGACCTGGGTCTCGACGTACTCGGGGTGAATCTCGCGCTTCAAGGTGTCTCCTAGTTTCGGGAGGGCTCCGGGTCGCTTCCGCGGGTTGCGGCAAACGTGAACCGGGGCCGACGTACCAGTCTGCCAGGACCGGCCGCATCTCCCCAAACCGGGGTCCGGCCGAAACTATTCCTCGGTTGTCCGGGGAGCTACTTCACGACGCCGTCCGCCTTGCCCGTGGCGGCGTCCTTCGTCGCCGACGCGGGGATCGGCTCGTCGGTCTTGAGGGCGGTCCAGACCTGCTGGGACTGGGCCTCCAGCGGGATGACGCGGTTGAGGTCGGCGGGGTCGTACTCGACCGGCAGCGTGACCATGTGGACGTTCTGGGGGCCGATGCCGGAGAGGCCCCGGGCGAAGCCCATGAGCTCCTGGACCGAGTCGAGGTCGGAGTCCGGGGTGATGGCCTTGGTGGCCGCGTCGGCGAGGTCGAGGAGCTTCGCCGGGTTGGTGAGGACGCCGACGTCCTTGACCTGGTCGATGAACGCCTTCATGAAGGCCTGCTGGAGCTGGATGCGGCCGAGGTCGCTGCCGTCGCCGACGCTCTTGCGGGTGCGGACGAGGCCGAGGGACTGTTCGCCGTCGAGGGTGTGGGTGCCCGGGGCGAGGTCGAGGTGGCTCTTGGAGTCCTGGATCGGCTGGGTGGTGGTGATCTCCACGCCGCCGAGTTCGTCGATGAGCTTCTTGAAGCCGGTGAAGTCGACCTCGATGTAGTGGTCCATGCGGATGCCGGACATCGCCTCGACGGTCTTGACGGCGCAGGCAGGGCCGCCGACCTCGTACGCGGTGTTGAACATCGCGCGCCGCTCGCCGGGGACGGACGTGCCCTTGCCGTCGGTGCACCGCGGCCGGTCGACGAGGGTGTCGCGGGGGATGGAGACCACACTGGCCTTCTTGTGGCCCTCGTTGACGTGGACGACCATCGCGGTGTCGGAGCGGGCGCCGCCCTCGTCCTCGCCGTACGCGGCGTTGTCGCCGGAGCGGGAGTCGGAGCCGAGGACGAGGATGTCCAGGGAGCCGTTGTCGACGTCGTCGGGGCGCTCGGTGCCGAGCTGGGCGTTGATGTCGACGCCCTTGATGTTGCCGTCGAGCTTGACGTACACATAGCCCAGACCGGCCCCGCCCAGGACGAGGACCGCGGCGGCCCCCGACAGGAGGACCGTCAGGCGGCGTCGGCGCTTCGCGGGCGGCTTGCGTCGGCGGCCGCTTCCCGCGCCGGATATTCGGCCGCTGTTGTTCTGTTCGGTCATCGTCTTCCCTCGGGCCTTCGGTTCACCATGTGTGACGGCGAAGCGCCCAAAAGGGTTGCATACGGACCTGCGAGGTTTCGGTGGGCAACGCACTGCGCCCACCGTGCGGGGCACGGTGGGCGCAGTGGTTTACGCAGGTCACGACAGGGTTACGAGACCGGGGTCTCACCCTTGCCGCACGCCTGGCGTGTGACGCGGGTCACACGTCAGTCGTCGTTCTTGCCGCCAGGCGTCGTCTTCTGGATCTGGAGCAGGAACTCACCGTTCGACTTCGTCTGCTTCATCTTGTCCAGGAGCAGCTCGATCGCCTGCTGCTGGTCGAGCGCGTGCAGCACACGGCGCAGCTTCCAGGTGACGGCGAGCTCGTCGGCGCCGAGCAGGATCTCTTCCTTACGGGTACCGGACGCGTCGACGTCCACCGCCGGGAAGATGCGCTTGTCGGCGAGCTTCCGGTCGAGCTTGAGCTCCATGTTGCCGGTGCCCTTGAACTCCTCGAAGATCACCTCGTCCATGCGCGAACCGGTGTCGACGAGCGCGGTGGCGAGGATGGTCAGCGAGCCGCCGTCCTCGATGTTGCGCGCGGCACCGAAGAAGCGCTTCGGCGGGTAGAGCGCGGTCGAGTCGACACCACCGGACAGGATGCGGCCAGAGGCCGGCGCCGCGAGGTTGTACGCGCGGCCCAGGCGGGTGATCGAGTCGAGCAGGACGACGACGTCGTGACCCAGCTCCACGAGACGCTTGGCGCGCTCGATGGCCAGCTCGGCGACCGTCGTGTGGTCCTCGGCCGGACGGTCGAAGGTCGAGGAGATGACCTCGCCCTTGACCGACCGCTGCATGTCGGTGACCTCTTCCGGACGCTCGTCGACCAGGACGACCATCAGGTGGCACTCGGGGTTGTTGACGGTGATCGCGTTGGCGATCGCCTGCATGATCATGGTCTTGCCGGTCTTCGGCGGGGCCACGATCAGACCGCGCTGGCCCTTGCCGATCGGCGCCACGAGGTCGATGATCCGCGTGGTCAGCACGCCCGGGTCGGTCTCCAGACGGAGCCGGTCCTGCGGGTACAGCGGGGTCAGCTTGTTGAACTCCGGGCGGCCGCGGCCGGAGTCGGCCGCCATGCCGTTCGCGGAGTCCAGGCGGACCAGCGCGTTGAACTTCTCGCGGCGCTCGCCGTCCTTCGGCTGACGCACGGCACCGGTGACGTGGTCACCCTTGCGCAGGCCGTTCTTGCGGACCTGGGCGAGGGAGACGTACACGTCGTTCGGGCCGGGCAGGTAGCCGGAGGTCCGGATGAACGCGTAGTTGTCGAGGATGTCGAGGATGCCCGCGACGGGGATCAGGACGTCGTCGTCGGAGACCTGCGGCTCGCCGGCCTGGAAGTCGTCACGGCCACGACGGCCACGACGGTCGCGGTAGCGACCGCGACGGCCACGACGGCCACCGTCTTCGTCGAAGTCGTCCTGGGGGCCGGACTGCTGGCCACCCTGCTGACCCTGACCCTGACCCTGGCTCTGGCCCTGGCCCTGGCCCTGCTGGCCCTGGCCCTGGCCGCCCTGACGCTGGCGCTGGCCGCCCTGGCCACCGCCCTGCTGCTCGTCGCCCTTGCCGCGGTCGCGCTGACGGTCACGGCGGTCGCGGCGCTCGCCACGCTCCCCGCGCTCGCCGCGGTCACGGCGGCCTCGGCCCTCGGCGCCGTCGACGGCGGCCTCGGCCTTGGCGTCGGCCTGCGTGTCGGCCTTGGCCTCGGTACGGGTCTCGGCGCGGGCCTCGGTCTTGACGACCTGGGCGGCCTCGGCCTTGGCCTCGCCCTCCGGCGAACCGGCGGGCGCGGTGGCGCGACGACGACGGCGCTCACCGGCCGGCTGGTCGTCACTGGCCGGCTGACCCGGGATGTCGATCTGCTGCTGGGCGACGGCCTTCTCGGCCTTCTCCGCCTGGGGCGCGGCGGCCTCGGCCGCGGTCTCGCCCGTACGGGTCTTGGAGGTGGCGCGGCGCTTCGGCTTGGTCTCAGCGGCCTCGGCGGTCTTGGCGGGGGCGGCGGAGCCTCCACCGGCCTGCGCTTCCTTGATGACCTCGATCAGCTGGCTCTTGCGCATGCGCGCGGTGCCCCTGATGCCGAGGCCGGACGCGACCTGCTGCAGCTCGGCCAGGACCATGCCGTCGAGGCCGGTGCCGGAGCGGCGGCGCCGTGCGGTGCCGCCGGTGGCAGCACCTGCGGCGGGCGCGGCGGTGTCGACACTGTTGTCGGCAGTCACGCCCATCAGATCGGTGGTGTCGCTCACGAAGGGTCCTTCCCTGGAGCGGACGTCGGCCATCTGGCTCGGCGACCGGTTGTGCTGTCCGGCAGGGTCCTGGCTTGTGGACCGTGTCCGGGGCGGTGGTCCCGCCGGGTACGGCGGAGAGAGAAACGTGCTGTGGGTCCGGCCCGAGCGCCCCACTGCTCGGCCCTCACTACGAAAGAGCGAGGGGTGTCGTGCCGGTTCCGGAGCGTGCTCGAAACTGCTCAGGCAGGCTGCTCAGGCAGTTGGGGAGGCTCCCGGAAGAATCGGTGGTCCCTGATGGGGACACTCAGCACCGCGCCACAAAGGCGCCGGGTGCTGACTTGAGGTTAACACTACCGGCTCCGACAAACATTCCCCCTCTCCCTCACCGGCAATCTCGTGTCCGGAGCACTGCGGGGGTGCTGCCCGGCGCCCCCGCCGCCGCGCCCTAGGGCGCCAGTGGCAGCACGCTCGCTCCGGACGCGTCGAGGTCGAGCCGGTTCGCGGCCCAGCCCTCGCCCGCCAGTCGGGCGACCTTGTCGGCCGTCCCGTGTTCGGCCAGCGCGAGCACCGTGGGGCCCGCGCCGGAGATGACCGCGGGGACGCCGTCCGCGCGCAGTCGGTTCACAAGGGCGATGCTCTCCGGCATCGCGGGGGCCCGGTACTCCTGGTGCAACCGGTCCTCGGTGGCCGCGAGCAGCAGCTCGGGACGACGGGTCAGGGCCTCGACGAGGAGCGCGGCGCGTCCGGCGTTGGCCGCGGCGTCCACATGCGGGACCGTGCGCGGCAGAAGTCCGCGGGCGGTCTCGGTCAGTACGGCCTTACCGGGAACGAAAACCACCGGAACGATGGAATCCGAGGGATCCATCCTGATCGCCCGCGCGGCACCGGACTCGGTCCAGGCGAGCGTGAATCCGCCGAGGAGACAGGCGGCGACGTTGTCGGGGTGGCCCTCGATCTCGGTGGCGAGTTCGAGCAGGGCCGCCTCGTCGAGCTTCGCGTCCCCGCCTATGGTCACGGCGCGGGCGGCGACGATGCCGGCGCAGATGGCGGCGGAGGAGGAGCCGAGGCCGCGGCCGTGCGGGATGCGGTTGGCGCAGACGACCTCAAGGCCGCGCGGCTGCCCGCCGAGCAGGTCGAAGGCCGTGCGCAGGGACCGTACGAGCAGGTGGCTCTCGTCGCGCGGGAGGGTCTCCGCACCCTCGCCGGCGATGTCGACGTGCAGCCCCGAGTCGGCGACACGGACGACGACGTCGTCGTAGAGGCCCAGCGACAGGCCGAAGGCGTCGAAGCCCGGGCCGAGATTGGCGCTGGTGGCGGGGACGCGCACCCGTACGGCGGCGGCGCGGAACGCTGGACCGGCCATCGCTCGATGACTCTCCTTGATTGCGACAACGGTGTTTCGAACAGCAGGTGTTGCAGACAGAAGGTGGTGCGGACTGCGGGTGTTTCGGACAGCGGGTATTCACGACGGGTACACGGGGACCCGGGGTCCGTTTCGGCCTTGGGGGCGACAACGGCAACAACACCGCGCATATGCGTCGGGGCGGGTTCGGTACAGCCTATCGAAGGAAGGTTCTGTCGCGACATAGGGCGCACAGGAGGCGCACGATGCGTGTCGCGAGCCAACCTGTGCGCCTATGTACGTTCCTGATCGGGTTTCGATCAGTGCTTCACCCCGCGCGAGGGCGGGGTGAAGCGGTGGGATCAGGCCAGACCGAGACGCTCGGCGGCGGCCGCGGCGTCGACCGGGACGGTCACCGGCTGCGGCGCGCCGGCCACGGCCCAGTCGGGGTCCTTCAGGCCGTTGCCCGTGACGGTGCAGACGATCGTCTGGCCCGGGTCGACCTTGCCCTGCTCGGCGGCCTTCAGCAGACCGGCGACCGAGGCGGCCGACGCGGGCTCGACGAAGACGCCCTCCTGGGCGGCCAACAGACGGTAGGCGCGCAGGATCTCACGGTCCGTCACCTCGTCGATGAAGCCGCCGGACTCGTCGCGTGCGGCGATCGCGTAGTCCCAGGAGGCCGGGTTGCCGATGCGGATCGCGGTGGCGATCGTCGACGGGTCCTTGACGATCTCGCCGCGCACGAGCGGCGCGGAGCCGGAGGCCTGGAAGCCCCACATGCGCGGCCGGTGCGTGGACATGGCGTCGGCGGCGTACTCGCTGTATCCCTTCCAGTACGCCGTGATGTTGCCGGCGTTGCCCACGGGCAGCACGTGGATGTCGGGGGCGTCGCCCAGCATGTCCACGATCTCGAACGCGGCGGTCTTCTGGCCCTCGATGCGGACCGGGTTGACCGAATTGACCAGCGCCACCGGGTAGTTCTCGGAGAGGCTGCGGGCCAGCGTCAGACAGTCGTCGAAGTTGCCGTCGACCTGGAGGATCTTCGCGCCGTGCACGAGGGCCTGGCCCATCTTGCCGAGCGCGATCTTGCCCTGGGGCACGAGGACGGCCGACACCATGCCGGCCCGTACCGCGTAGGCCGCGGCCGAGGCGGAGGTGTTGCCGGTGGACGCGCAGATGACGGCCTGCGCGCCCTCCTCCTTGGCCTTGGTGATGGCCATGGTCATGCCCCGGTCCTTGAAGGAGCCGGTGGGGTTGGCGCCCTCGACCTTGAGGTGCACCTCGCAGCCCGTGCGCTCGGAGAGGACCTGAGCGGGGACGAGCGGCGTACCACCCTCACGGAGCGTGACGACCGGCGTCGTGTCCGTGACCGGAAGGCGGTCCCGGTACTCCTCGATGATGCCGCGCCACTGGTGGGTGCCCTTGCTGGTCATGGGTCCTTACTCCCCTTCAACACGCATGATGCTGGCGACACCGCGTACGGTGTCGAGCTTCCGCAGCGCGTCGACGGTCCCGGAGAGGGCTGCGTCGGGCGCTCGGTGGGTGACGACGACGAGGGAGGCCTCGCCGTCCTTGCCCTGCTGGCGGACCGTGTCGATCGACACGCCGTGCTCGGCGAAGACCGTCGCGACCTGGGCGAGGACGCCCGGCTTGTCGGCCACGTCGAGGCTGATGTGGTATCGCGTCACCACGTCGCCCATGGGGCTCACGGGCAGCTGGGTGTACGCGGACTCGCCGGGGCCGGTGGCCTCGTTGAGCTTGTTGCGGCACACGGCGACGAGGTCGCCGAGGACGGCCGAGGCCGTCGGGGCGCCGCCGGCGCCGGGGCCGTAGAACATGAGCTGCCCGGCGGCGTCGGCCTCGACGAAGACCGCGTTGTACGCCTCGCGGACGGAGGCCAGCGGGTGGCTCAGCGGGATCATCGCCGGGTGCACGCGCGCGGTGACGGACTCGCCGTCGGCGGCCCGCTCGCAGATCGCGAGCAGCTTGACGGTGCAGCCCATCCGCTTCGCCGAGGCGAAGTCGGCGGCGGTGACCTCGGTCATGCCCTCGCGGTAGACGTCGTCGAGACGCACGCGCGTGTGGAAGGCGATCCCGGCGAGGATGGCGGCCTTGGCGGCCGCGTCGAAGCCCTCGACGTCGGCGGTCGGGTCGGCCTCGGCGTACCCGAGGGCGGTCGCCTCGTCGAGCGCCTCGCTGTAGCCGGCGCCCGACGTGTCCATCTTGTCGAGGATGAAGTTCGTCGTGCCGTTGACGATGCCCATCACACGGTTGATCTTGTCGCCGGCGAGGGACTCGCGGAGCGGCCGGATGAGGGGAATGGCCCCCGCGACGGCGGCTTCGTAGTACAGGTCCTGCCCGTGCTGCTGGGCTGCGGCGTAGAGCGTCGCGCCGTCCTGCGCGAGGAGCGCCTTGTTCGCGGAGACCACGGAGGCCCCGTGCTCGAAGGCGGTGGTGATGAGGGTGCGGGCCGGCTCGATCCCGCCGATGACCTCGACGACGACGTCGATGTCGCCCCGTTTGACGAGGGCGGTCGCGTCGGTGGTGATCAGCTCGGCCGGGATGCCCCCGCGGACCTTGTCCGGGCGGCGGACGGCCACGCCGGCGAGCTCGACCGGGGCGCCGATGCGCGCGGCGAGGTCGTCGGCGTGCGTCGTCATGATGCGCGCCACCTCTGAGCCGACCACTCCACAGCCCAGCAGCGCCACCTTCAGCGGACGCGTACGCATCATCCGACCTCTTTCTCGTACTTCTGCTTCGTATCTCTACGTTCGTATTTCTACGGTGGAACCAGTCTCACTCACCGGACGGGGGTTTCTGCCCCTTGTCCGGATCCTGAGACATCTATTTCATCACTCGACTATTACTCGACTATTTCATCACCCGACGTCGAGGCGCAGGAGATCTTCCTCCGTCTCGCGCCGGACGATCACGCGGGCCTCGCCGTCACGGACGGCGACGACGGGCGGCCGGAGCGCGTGGTTGTAGTTGCTGGCCATGGAGCGGCAGTACGCGCCGGTGGCGGGCACGGCGATGAGGTCGCCGGGCGCCAGGTCGGCCGGCAGGAACGCGTCCCGTACGACGATGTCACCGCTCTCGCAGTGCTTGCCGACGACCCGGGAGAGCATCGGCTCGGCGTCGCTGGTCCGCGAGACGAGGCTGACGCTGTACTCGGCGTCGTACAGGGCGGTGCGGATGTTGTCCGACATGCCGCCGTCGACGCTCACGTACGTGCGCAGCCCTTCGAGGGGCTTGACGGTGCCGACCCGGTAGAGCGTGAAGGCGGTGGGCCCGACGATGGCGCGCCCGGGCTCGACGGAGATACGGGGCGTGGCGAGCCCGGCAGCGTCGCACTCCCTTGTCACGATCTCGCCGAGCGCCTTGGCGATCTCGTGCGGCTCGCGCGGGTCGTCATCGGAGGTGTACGCGATGCCGAGGCCGCCACCGAGGTCGATCTCGGGCAGCTCGACCCCGTGCTCGTCACGCACCTCGGCGAGCAACTGGACGACACGCCGCGCGGACACCTCGAAGCCGGCCATGTCGAAGATCTGCGAGCCGATGTGCGAGTGAATGCCGATGAGCTCGAGACCGTCGAGCTTCAGCGCGCGGCGCACGGCCTCGGCGGCCTGCCCGCCGGCGAGCGCGATGCCGAACTTCTGGTCCTCGTGCGCGGTGGCGATGAACTCGTGCGTGTGGGCCTCGACGCCGACGGTGACCCGGATCTGCACGCGCTGCCGCTTCCCCAGCGACTGGGCGATGTGCGCGACGCGGACGATCTCCTGGAAGGAGTCGAGCACGATCCGCCCGACGCCGGCCTCGACGGCCGTGCGGATCTCGTCCTCGCTCTTGTTGTTGCCGTGGAAGGCGATGCGCTCGGCGGGCATGCCGGCGGACAGCGCGGTGGTGAGCTCCCCCCCGGAACACACGTCAAGGTTCAGCCCCTCCTCCTTCAGCCACCGGACGACGGCCCGCGAGAGGAATGCCTTACCGGCGTAGAACACGTCGGCGTCCGTGCCGAAGGCGTCGGCCCAGGCGCGGCAGCGGGCGCGGAAGTCGGTCTCGTCGAGGAAGTAGGCGGGGGTGCCGAACTCCTCGGCGAGCGCGTCGACCCCGATCCCGCCGATGGTGACGACCCCCCGCTCGTCCCTGCTGACGGTCCTGGCCCAGACCTTCGGGTCGAGGACGTTGAGGTCGGCGGGCGGCGCGGAGTAGTGGCCCTCGGTGAGGACGTCTGCGTGGCGGGGCCCTGCGGGGTGGGCGGAACGGCTCATGTCTGTTCTTCTGCTCTTTCAGATCCGGTCGGGTGCGCTGATGCCGAGCACGGAGAGGCCACCGGCGAGCACCGTCCCGGCGGCTTCGGCGAGCGCCAGCCGGGAGCGGTGGGCGGCCGAGGGTTTCTCGTCGCCGAGCGGCAGAACGGTGTGCTGGAACGCGAGCAGCGCGTCGGCGATGGCTTCCAGGTGCCGGGCGACCCGGTCGGGGGCGCGGTGGCGGGCGGCGGCGAGGAGGACGACGGGGTGGTCGCCGAGGGCGCCGAGAAGTCGGGGTGCGTCGACGGGGACCTCGCAGGCCGGCGTGACGCCCAGCTGCTCCCCGTTGACGAGCAGCCTCCGCACCCGGGAGTACGCGTACCGCACCCGGAAGAGGGAGTTGCGCTCGTGCTGGTCGAGGAGGGGCGCCCCGTCGAGGGGCCGGTCGTGCGGCGCGGCCCGCAGGAGGGCCCACCGGGCGGCGTCGGGCCCGAGCGACTCGACGTCGTACGCGCCGGGATGCACGTACACCCGCTCGCTCCCCCCGAACCCGGCATCGGCTCCCTGGGAACGCAGCAGTCGGACGACGACGTGGGTGACGAGAACGCCGCGCGACTCTGTCACGTCGGCGAAGCGGACGGTGGTGCCGGCGAGAGCGGTGCCGTGCCCGTACGCGGCTCCGCCGGCGAGAACGGTCCGGACGAGGTCACTCCCCGCATCGCTACGGAGGGTGAAGTTCAGGAACCCTGGCCCGGTGATCTCGACACCGCGGAGCCCGGGTGCGTCACGGAGGCGTTCCTCGATGATCCCGGCGACCTCACGTGCGCTGCGCCCGGCGGAGCCGGCGAGGGTGAGGGCGATGTTGCTGGCGTACTCCCCGGCACCGCCGGGCCGGGCCCGCTCGACCTTGACCCGCGGGGGCACCTCGACCCGCAGCGCACCATCGTCGACCGCACGGCGCACGGCGTGCAGCACGGTGAGGGAGAGGTCCGCGGGGGTCACGGGACAAGCGTAGGGGAGGAGGGGGGTCCGAACGCGAACCGGTTTCGCCATGCGGGCACCGGGGTCCCGCCGACTCGCTCCTCAGTGAGCGCCGGGCGCACTCCCGAGGCGCCGGGATTGATCCCGCGCGTCCTGCCGCGCGTCCTCCCGAGTGGTGTCCTGCCGGGAGTCCTGCCGCCCGCCATCTGCGGGCGGCTCCTCTCCCCCGTCCGGCCCGGCGGCCTCCCGGCGCTCCCGGCGCTCGTGGTGCATCAACTGACGCACGACACGGACGAGCTCGGAGGGCTCGAAGGGCTTGGCGAGAAAGGCGTCGACACCGGAACCGGCCCCGCCGACCACCTCGTGCTCACCGCAGGCACTGATGATCGCCACCGGCAGATGTCTGGTCCGCGGATCGGCCCGCAGCCGCTCGGCCGTCTTGATCCCGTCCAAGCGGGGCATGACGACGTCCAGGGTGACGACATCAGGACAGACCTGATGTACGACATCCAGACACTCGGCACCATCGGCCGCGGTCACGACCTCGAACCCCTCGAGTTCGAGATTGACCCTGATCAACTGCCGGATCACCTTGTTGTCATCGACAACGAGCACCCGACCGGACACGCCTGACACACGAACGAGAGTAGGACGCCCCGAGGGGCTGCGTCCGGGTTTTGCCCACTTCCGACCCGCGCGGGGGACCCAGCCCCTGGTGACGCCCCGGAAATACCTGTTCACAGCCACTCCCCACGAGCTGGTAGGGTTCTACCCGTCGCCGCCGAACGCGGCGGACGCCCCCGTAGCTCAGGGGATAGAGCAACGGCCTCCGGAGCCGTGTGCGCAGGTTCGAATCCTGCCGGGGGCACTTCGCGAGAAGTGCCAAAAGACCCCGTTCACAGCGGAAACGCTGAGGACGGGGTTCTTTGCTTGTGCGCTCAAGGGCATCTCCTCACCGGCTTGGCCAACAGCTGCCGACGCCGCCGATCCGGTACGAGGACTGCCGGCGGCTCCGACAGGCGATCATGCGGTGAACTGGGGGTACCAGTGGCGGGCCGGAACGATCCTTACGCGCGGGAGTTGGCGCGACAGGCCAGGGAGCAAGAGCGGGCTTTGATCTGGCGATCCGCCGTTCGTCCGGGACGTGGTCACGGTGCGGTCCGACGGTCCCCCGCACCGGGCCACCACTCCCGGGCGGGGGCCGCCGGCGGTTCGCCGGGCGGCCCCTGGGGGTATCGCAGGACTACTTGACGTTGATCGCCGTCCAGGCCTTGGCGACCGCCGTGTACTCAGGGCTCGTTGCGCCGTAGAGGTCAGTGGCCGCCGAGAGGGTGGCCGTGCGGGCGCCGGCGTAGTTGGTGGAGGAGGTCATGTAGGTGGAGAGGGCCTTGTACCAGATCTTGTAGGCCTTCTGGCGGCCGATGCCTGTGAGGGTGGAGCCGTCGTAGGTCGCGGAGGAGTGGACCACGCCGTTGATCGTCTTCGTGCCGCTGCCTTCGGCGAGCAGGTAGAAGAAGTGGTTCGCCGGGCCCGAGGAGTAGTGGACGTCGAGGCGGCCGACCGAGTTGGACCAGTAGTCGGCGGAGTTGCCGTCCTTGCTGGGCTTGTCCATGTAGCGGAGCGGGGTGCCGTTGCCGCGGATGTCGATCTTCTCGCCGATGAGGTAGTCGCCGGCGTCGGTGGCGTTGGCCGCGTAGAACTCGACCGAGGTGCCCAGGATGTCGGAGGTGGCCTCGTTGAGGCCGCCCGACTCCTTGCTGTAGCGGAGGTTCGCGGTGGCGGCGGTCAGGCCGTGGGACATCTCGTGGCCCGCGACGTCGAGGGACGTGAGCGGCTTGAGGTTGCCCGCGCCGTCGCCGTACGTCATGCAGAAGCAGGAGTCCGACCAGAAGGCGTTGACGTACGCGTTGCCGTAGTGGACGCGGGAGTAGGCGGCGACGCCGTCGCCGCGGATGCCGTTGCGGCCGAGTTCGTTCTTGTAGAAGTCCCAGGTGACGGCCGCGCCGTAGTGGGCGTCCGCGGCGGCGGTCTCCCGGTTCGTCGCCAGGCCGTTGCCCCAGGTGTCCGTGCTGTTGGTGAAGAGGGAGCCGGTGCCGTTGGTGCCGCCGTTCAGGTCGTACGTCTTGTGGCCGCCGCGCGTCGCGTCCGTGAGCGTGTACGAGGGCGCCGTGCCGAGCGTGACCTGGCCGCTGTACTGGGTGTTGCCGGTGCCCGTCTCGATCGCCTCGTAGGAATAGAGCTCCTTGCCCGTGGCGGCGTCGGTGATCACGTGGCGCTCGCTCGGGGTGCCGTCCGGCTGGGTGCCCGTGACGGTCGTCTCCCAGGCGAGCGTCGGCTTTCCGGTGGCCGCCCAGATCACCTTGCGGGCCGTGCTCCTCGCCGTCGCCGCCGGGGCCTTGGCCTCGGTCGTCGGCACCGATATTCGGGCGCCGGTGGCCTTCGTCGTCGCGCGCGAGCCGTCCTTCTTCTGGTGGACCACCAGGTCGCCGCCCAGGACCGGCAGGCCTTCGTACGTGCGCTCGTAGCGCGTGTGGACCGTGCCGTCGGCGTCCTTGACGACGTCCCGGACGAGCAGCTTCTCGCGGTCGGCGAGGCCGATCGCCTTGGCGGTGGCGGCGGCTCCCGCCTGCGCCTCCTGGACGGCCGCGGCGCGCTGCGGTCCGGTGAGGACGAGTGCGGTGGCGCCCGCCTCGCGCTGGGCGTCGGCGCTGGCGGATCCGGTCTGGACTCCTACGACGAGCATGGCCGCCGAGGCGATGAGGGCGGTCGAGACGACGGTGCGGCGGTGCGAGGACTGCTGGCGGGTCACGCGGGCTCCTTCGCTGAAGCACGTGGGGGTTGTGGGGGGGGTGGCGGTGGTGGCGCGGCTGTGAGCGTGCCAGCGAAGGGAATTTCCTGACAGGTCTGCGACAAGAATTTGACCATCTGTTGTCCGAACGTCGGTCACGTCCGTCCGGATTGCGGGGAGTTGACGACCTGCCCCGGACGCAGCCCAGAGGCCCCCGGCGCTGTGTCCGGGGGCCTCTGGGGGTGCGGTGCGTGGTTCAGGCCGGGCGTTTGCGTGACGTCTTCTTCGCGGCCGTCTTCGTCTCCGCCGATTTCTCCGCGGGTTTCTTGGCCGTCGTCTTCTTCGCGGTCGTCTTCTTGGTCGTCGTCTTCTTGGCCGTCGTCGTCTTCTTCGCCGCCCTCGCGCGCGGTTTGAGTTCCGTGACCTCCGCGTCCTCGCCCCGGGCTTCCTTCGCCGCCCGTACGCTGTTCTCCAGCGCCGCCATCAGGTCGATGACCTGTCCACCCCTCTCCTCGCCCGGCGTCGGGAGTGCCACCGCCTCGCCGCCCTCCGCCTTGGTCGCGATCATCTCCTCCACCGCCGTGCGGTAGTCGTCGTGGAGCGTGTCGAGGTCGACCTCGCCGAGGGTGGCCATCAGGGCGTCCGCCAGGTCGAGTTCCGCTTCCTTCACCGTCACCGGCGTCTCCGGGGCCACGCCCTCCGGTGCCCGGATCTCGTCCGGCCAGAGCAGGCCGTGCATCGCGATCACGTCGTCCACGACCCGGAGCATGCCGAGCCGTTCCCGCCCCCGTAGCGCGAACTTCGCCACCGCCACCTTGTCGCTGCGCTTGAGGGCTTCGCGGAGCAGGGTGTAGGGCTTCGCGGCGGGTACGCCGTTCGCCGAGAGGTAGTACGCCGCCTCCATCTGGAGCGGGTCGATCTCCCCGGCCGGCACGAAGGCCACGATCTCGATCGTCTTCGCCGTCGGGAGCGGCAGCGCGGCCAGGTCCTCGTCGGTGATCGGGATCATGGTCCCGTCGGCCTCCTCGTACGCCTTGCCGATCTCCGCCGCGGAGACCTCCTCGCCGTCGAGTTCGCACACCTTCTTGTAGCGGACCCGGCCGCCGTCCTCGGTGTGGATCTGGCGGAACGAGACGGACCGGCTCTCGGTGGCGTTCACCAGCTTGATCGGGATGCTGACCAGCCCGAAGGAAATGGCGCCGTTCCAGATGGATCGCACGGTTTTCTTCTCTTTCGCGCAGAGATGCCCGGTAAACGTGGGATTCTCATCGTATGACGCCCATCACAGAGGTGGAGGGGCGGCGCCTGGCGCTCAGCAACCTGGACAAGGTGCTCCACCCGCTCACCGGCACGACGAAGGGCGAGGTGCTGCACTACTACGCCACCGTCGGGACCGCGATCCTGCCGCATCTGCGCGATCGGCCCGTCTCCTTCCTGCGCTATCCGGACGGTCCCGACGGGCAGCTCTTCTTCACCAAGAATCCGCCGCCCGGCACACCCTCCTGGGTGAGCACCACCCCCGTGCCCCGCTCCGAAGACCCGCGGGCGCGGCAGGTCGTGGTCCAGGACCTGGCCTCTCTGATGTGGGGCGCGAACCTCGTCGTCGAGTTCCACACGCCCCAGTGGCGGACCTCCTCCCCCGCCGTCGCCGACCGGCTCGTGTTCGACCTCGACCCCGGGCCGCCCGCGACGGTCGTCGAGTGCTGCCGGGTCGCGCTCCACCTGCGCGAGCGGCTCGCCGCCGATGGTCTGGAGGCCTTCGCCAAGACCTCCGGGTCCAAGGGGCTCCACCTCCTCGTTCCCGTCGTGCCGACGCCCTCCGAGCGGGTCTCGGCGTACGCGCGACGGCTCGCCGTCGAGGCCGAGCGCGAGCTGCCCCAGCTCGTCCTGCACCGGATGGCGCGGGCCCTGCGCCCCGGCAAGGTCTTCGTCGACCACAGCCAGAACGCCGCCGCCAAGACCACCGCCACCCCCTACACCCTGCGGGCCCGGGCCCTTCCCTCCGTCTCGGCGCCCGTCACCTGGGAGGAGGTGGCGGACTGCGCCACGCCCGCGGCGGATCCGGAAAAGCTCGTTCTTCTGATGGATGACATCACGCCACGTCTGGAGCGGTACGGGGAGCTCCTGGCGCCCCTTTTCGCGCCCGAGCGCGCCGGGGTCGTGCCGTGAACGAGGGGCGTGCGAGCCGCGCGGAGGCCGGGGGCGACGGTGCCGTGGCGCTGCCGCCGCCCGTCGACGTCATGCGGCCCCGGTCCGCCGACGAGATCCCCGCCCAGGCGGAGCCGCCCCGGGAGCTCCAGTACTCCCTCAAGCTGGACGGGTTCCGCGCCCTCGCCTTCGTCCTCGCCGACGGGAAGGTCGTCCTCCAGTCCCGCTCGCGTCGGGATCTCGCGCCCGAGTTCCCCGAGATCGCCTCCCACCTGCGTGAACAGCTCCCGCCCGGGATCGTGCTCGACGGCGAGCTGTGCGCCTACCGGGAAGGGCGGCTCAGCTTCACCGACCTGCTCCGCTCGCACGGCGACCGGGTACGGGCCGGGGTGCCCGTCTCGTACATCGCCTTCGACCTCCTCGCCGTGCCGGGGCGTGACGTGCGGGGACTCCCCCTCCGCGACCGGTGGGAGCTGCTCGGGGCGGCCCTGCGGGAGGCGGAGCCGCCCCTCCAGCGCGTCCTCGCCACCCAGGACGAGGAGACCGCCCGGGGCTGGTTCCGCGACCTGCGGGACGCCGGCGTCGAGGGGATCGTGGTCAAGTCCCTCGGCTCCGTCTACCGGGCCGGCGGCACCTGGGCCTGGCGCAAGATCCGGCACGCCGACACGAGCGACGGTCTGCTGCTGGGCGTGATCGGCCCGCCCGAGCGGCCCCGTGACCTGCTCGTACGGCTGCCCGACGGCCGTACCGTGACGACCTCGCCCCGGCTGACCCCGGCGCAGTCCCGCCAGGTCGGCGCGCTGGCGGCCGACCGCGTCGGCGCCCTCGCCGAGGACCCGGAGCACGGGCCGGTGCGATGGGTGGCCCCACCCCTTCCCGTCGAGCTGCGCCGGCTCGCGGGGCGACACGAGAACGTGGCGTTCGTCCGCGTCCGATCGGAGGGGTGAGCGGAGGGGTGAGCGGAGAGGTGATCGGAGGGGCGATCGGAGGGGCGGTTGGAGGGGTGGTTGGAGGCGTGAGAGGTGGATACCCAGAGCAACCGCCCTGCTCCGCCCCGTACATGGCGCAAAGAGACCGCAACCAGGGCCCCGCGCGCGGCCGGTGGCGCCGGCACGGCGTTGTTGCCCTTCCTGTGGTGCACACTTGCTCCCTGGTACAGCGCTCACGGGGAAGGCGGCCTGGCAATGCTGACGGGGATCGAGGAGGTCGACTGGGCCTCGCTGGGGCACGCCTACGGCCCCGCGGACGACGTGCCGGCGCTGCTCCGCGGACTCGCCTCCGCCGATCCCGCGGAGCGTGAGACCGCCCTCGACGGCATGTACGGCGCGGTGCACCACCAGGGCGACGTCTACGACTCGACACTCGCGTGCATCCCCTTCCTCATCGAGCTCGTCGCCGACCCTGCCGTCCAGGACCGGGGCGGCATCGTCGAGTTGCTCACCAGCATCGGCGGTATCGAGCTCGACGACGACGAGGAACTGGACGAATTCGACCCGGACGACGAGGACTTCATACCGGCGGCCAACTATGCGATGGCCGCGGCCGCCATCGCCGCCGGGGCCGACGTGTTCCTCGGGCTCGTCGGCGACCCCGACCCCGAGGTGCGGCTCGCCGCGCCCTGCGCGCTCGCCTCGCTGCACCCCGAGCCCTCACGCGTCCTGACGCTGCTGCGGGAGCGCCTCACCGTCGAGCGGGATACCGAGGTGCGGCTCGCCCTGGTGGCCGCGGTCGGGCGGATCGCCCTGCGGCACGCGTCGCTGCGCTCCGAGACCGTCGAGTGGCTCGACTGGCTCGCCCGCGCCGCGCAGGACCCCGGGCTCCGGCTCGCCTCCCTCGCCCAGCTGGCGCGCTGCGCGCCGGGCGAGATCCCGGACGACATCGTGCGGTGGGTGACGGAGCTCCTGGAGGAGATCAGGACGGCCGCGCTCAGGACCGGGGGCGGGGCCGGGAGCGGTGGCTTCACCCTGGGTGCCGAGGGCGGTACCGGCACCGACGGCGGTACGGGAGCCGACGGCGCGTGGCCCGGCGACGGCGCGTGGGCCGGTGAGGGCGGGTGGCCCGGTGAGGGCGGGTGGCCCGGTTCGCCCACGCTCGCCGGGCAGGTCCGGGAGCTCCTGGAGGAGCACGCGGCCGGTCGGCCCGCGCCCTGGACCGAGGAGCTGCTCCGGACCCTGCACGCCGCGCTCGACGACCGCGTCGACGACCGGATCGCGCTGATCCTCGCCCAGCTGCGCAGCCCCGACCGGTGGCAGCGGTCGGACGCGATCTGGCTGTGCGGTGGGTTGATACGCGTGTGGCGCGGGCGGTACGAGGAGATCGTCCGGCTCGTCGGCGCGCAGCTGCACGATGCGGAGCCGCGGCTCCGGGAGGCCGCCACCTCGTTCCTGGAGCGGCTCTTCGAGCTGGGCGGGCCCGCCGCTGACGCGCTGGCGGTCCGGCTGACGGACGACCCGGGTGTGCCCGGTGCCTCGCGGGACGGCTCCGGCGGGCTCGTCGGGCGGTCCGGGCGGGACGGGGCGCTCCTCGCGTTGGCCCGTGCCGGGGACACCCGCGCGGTCCCGCTGCTCGCCCGCGCCCTGGAGGAGCCCGACGTGCGGCGCGAGCTGCTGTACGCCATGGACGGCCTCGGGCCGGCCGCGGCGGGCCTCGCCCCGCTGCTGCGGCGCAGGCTCGCCGAGGTCGAGCTCGACGAGGGGCTGTTCGACCGGGCGGCGCCCTTGCTCTACGCCCTCGCGGCCGTACGGGGCGGACAGGCGCTCCCCGAGGTGCTGCGGGTGCTGCGCGGTGCGCCGGAGCACCGACGCGACTGGGTGCGGGAGGCGGCCCTGCGGACCCTGGCGGCCTTCGGCCCGACGGCCCGGGAGGCCGTACCGGACCTGCGCGGGCTGCTGGACGCCGAGTCGGCGGCGGTCTCCACGATGGCGGCGCGGGCGCTGTGGGCCGCGGAGGGGGACAGGGGGGACGTGCTGCCTGCCCTGGAGCGGTGGCTGCGGCCCGGCTCCTCGGCCCCGGACTGGTGTTGCGCGGCCCTGGCCCTGGGGGCGATCGGCCCGGCGGCGGCCGGTTCGGCGGCCTCGCTCCGGCCCGGTCTCGCCTCGCGGGACCTGTGGGTACGGGTCCGCAGCGCGACGGCCCTGTGGCGGGTCTCCGGCCGCGCCGACCAGGCGCTGCCGGTGCTGCTCGCGGCCTGGGAGGAGAACCGGCACGCGCGCGTGGACATCGCGGAGTGTCTGGCGGAGATGGGCCCGGCGGCGTCGGACGCCCAGCTGACGATCCTCACCGAGCTCACCCGAAGACGCCGTCACAACGCCCGCGAGGGCGGCTCGGGCAGCCACGACATCCATCAGGACGAGAAGCTCCTGACCTTGTGCAGGGCGGCCCTGGCGCGGATGGAGCGGGGCGCCTTCTAGGGCACGGGGCGGGGCGCTTTCCAGGGGTCGGGGCGGACGCTTTCCAGGGCAAGGGGCGGACGCTCACCAGGGCACGGGGCGGACGCTTCCCGAAGCCCTGGGGCGGTTGCTTTCCGAAGCCCTGGGGCGGTTGCTTTCCGAAGCCCTGGGGCGGTTGCTTTCCGAGGTCCTGGGCCCTCGGGCGGCAGGCCCGGCAGGTGGGCAAATGGGGCGTGCCGTTGAATAGGCTCCATGGGGAGACCCGTCGTGCCGTCGTCCGTCCCGAGGAGCAGAGTGAGACCGCGCGGAGTGCTGCTTGCCTGCGGCGTGCTGTGCTCCCTCCTGCTCACCGGCTGTGGCGGGGAGCGGGAGGGCGGGCTCAAGAGTGCCGGGCCCACGCCGACCGCCGTCGGGCCCGTACGGCTCTGGCCCGAGTTGCCGCCCGCCACCGATCCGCCGTTCGACTACGGCGAGTCGGACACCCAGCGCGTCCCCGGTGTGAAGGTGCCGGACAACGACGTCCGCCGCGTCGCCCCCGTGGCGGTCGTCCTCGCCGAGGTGCGCGCGGATGCCGAGACGTATCCCGGTGCGGACGGCGTCCCCGAGGAGACCCTCCGGGCGATCGAGGCGTGCGTCGCGAAGCCCGACGCGTGCCCCGTCATGCCGCCCTACTACCGCGACCTCACCGGCAACGGCCGTGACGAGCTGATCGTCGGCATCCGGCTGCCGGACCAGCAGGTCGGGGTCCGCGTCTACCTCGCCGAGAACGGCGGGCTCACCCGGATCATGTCCACCGTCGACCAAGTCATCAGTGTGGAGCTGGCCGGCCGGGACCTGATCATGCGGGTGAGTTCGGCCGGCATTCCCGGGTACGAGTACCGCACGGCCTGGTCCTGGGACGAGCAGCAGCACAGCATGCTGCCCACCCGGGACGAGATCGTCCGCGTGGCGCCGCCGGGCGCCCGGGCGTCGGTCGTGCCGCCCGCGCCCGATCTGGTGAGCCCGGCGCCCACGCCCGCGCTCCCGGCGCCCGTACCCGCGCCCGTGCCCACCCCCGCGCCCCTGTCCGAGGAGCCGGGCCCGTGAGAGCGCCCCGGCTGCCCGCCTGGACGGCGACCCTCACCTGGAAGGCCGCGGTCTTCATCGCGGTGATGTGCTGCGCCCTCGCCGCGCTCCTCGGCGTCCTCGTGCACGTCTCGGTGACCGGCCAGACCGTGGGCGACGCGCGGGAGAAGGCCCTCACGCGGCTCACCGAGGTCAGCCGTCTCTACGAGGCGGGCGAGCCCCTCCCCCGGTTCTCCGGCCTCGACCCGGAGGGGCTCCCAGCCTCACTGCGGGCGCTCGCCGTCCGGGGCGAGCACGGCACGATGGTCGCGGACCACCAGGGCCGGCCGACGATGTGGGCGGCGGGTCCCGCGGACGGCCGCGCGCTCGCCGTCCGGTTCGACTACACGCAGAGCGCCGAGACGATCGACGCGCTCGACCGGTCGATCGTCGGCTCCTCCGTCCTCGCGATCGGGGCGACGCTGCTCGTCGGCGCCTTCGCCGTCACCCGGGTCACGCGCCGGCTGCACCTCACCGCCCAGGTGGCCCGCCGGATCAGCGCCGGGGACCTGGACGCGCGCGTCGACGACCCCCGTACAGAGGACCCTTCGCGCCCCCAGGACGAGGTGGCGACGGTCTCCGGGGCGCTCGACACGATGGCCTCCTCGCTCCAGCGGAAGCTGCAGAGCGAGCAGCGGTTCACCGCCGATGTGGCGCACGAGCTGCGGACCCCGCTGACCGGGCTCTCGGCCGCCGCCGAACTGCTGCCGGACGGACGGCCGTCGGAGCTCGTCCAGGACCGGGTGAAGGCGATGCGCGACCTCACCGAGGACCTCCTGGAGATCTCGCGGCTCGACGCCCGCAACGAGGCCGTGGACCTCGCGGTGCACGAGCTCGGCCCGCTCGCCGCGCGGGTGGTCCGCGCCTCGGGCACGCCGACGGAGGTGCGGGTCGTCCGGGACGCCACGGTGGAGACGGACCGGCGGCGCCTGGAGCGGGTCCTGGGCAATCTGATCGCGAACGCGCACAGGCACGGCGCGCCTCCGGTGGTGGTGACGGTGGACGGGCCGACGGTGACCGTGCGGGACCACGGGCCCGGCTATCCCGGCTACCTGCTGGAGTCGGGGCCGCAGCGGTTCCGTACCGAGAGCGGGGGCAAGGGGCACGGTCTCGGGCTGACGATCGCCGCGGGACAGGCGGAGGTGATCGGCGCCGAGCTGGTGTTCGCCGACGCCGCGGACGGCGGGGGCGCCGTCGCCCGGCTCCGGCTGCCGGAGTACGTACGCCTCGCCGAATCCGACCCCGACCCCGTACCGACGGACTGAACGGCGCCACACGACGCCACGCAGCGCCACACGGCACCACACGGCACACCGTCACACAAAAGGGACATAGGGCATACCGCTTGCTACGTTGCGGACCATGACCGCCACTCCGCGCACGGACGCTCCCCCGCCCGGGGTACGCATCCCGAAGCGCCGCGGCGTGGAACTCTCCCTCCTCGTCTGCGCCGTCCTCATCTCCGTCTCCGGCTACGCCGCCGTCGGCCTCGCCCGCAGCGGCGCCGTGCCGCCGGACGCCGCCCGCTACGGCGCCGGGCTCGGGCTGCTCGCGCTCGTCGCCCATCTCGCGGTCCGCTTCCGCGCCCCGTACGCCGATCCGCTGCTGCTGCCGATCGCGGTCCTGCTCAACGGCCTCGGCCTGGTGCTGATCTACCGCCTCGACCTGGAGACGCCGAAGGACCAGGCGGCGGCGACGCAGCTGGTCTGGTCGACGCTCGGGGTCGCGCTCTTCATCGTGGTCGTCCTGCTCCTGCGCGACCACCGCACGCTCCAGGGGTACGCGTACGTCTCCGTGGCCGCCGCGCTCGGCCTGATGATCCTGCCGATCTTCTTCCCCGCGGTGAACGGCGCCAAGATCTGGATCAGGATCGGCGGGCTCTCCTTCCAGCCCGGTGAGTTCGCGAAGATCCTGCTCGCCGTCTTCTTCGCCGCGTACCTCTCCGCCAACCGCAACGCCCTCGCGTACACCGGCCGCCGGATCTGGAAGTTCCAGTTCCCCACGGGCCGGGTGCTCGGGCCGATCGTGGCGATCTGGCTGCTGAGCGTCGGCGTCCTCGTCCTGGAGCGGGACCTCGGCACCTCGCTGCTCTTCTTCGGCCTCTTCGTGATCATGCTGTACGTGGCGACCGGACGGATCGGCTGGATCGCGGTCGGGCTCGTCCTGGCCTCCGCCGGGGCCTTCCTCGTCGGCTCGCTCGAACCGCACGTGCACAGCAGGGTGGAGGACTGGCTCGACCCCTTCGCCTCGATCCGGGCGGGCGAAGGGCCGGGACAGCTCGCGCAGTCGCTGTTCGCCTTCGCCGCCGGCGGGATGCTCGGTACGGGGCTCGGTCTCGGCCATTCCGTCCTCATCGGCTTCGCCGTGAAGTCGGACTTCATCCTGGCGACGGCGGGCGAGGAGCTCGGGCTCGTCGGCCTCACCGCGCTCTTCCTCCTGTACGCGCTCCTCGTCGCCCGCGGCTACCGCGCCGGCCTCGCGCTGCGCGACCCCTTCGGGCGGCTGCTCGCGATCGGGCTCGCCTCGATCGTGGCGCTCCAGGTCTTCGTGATCGCGGGCGGGGTGATGGGGCTGATCCCGCTCACCGGCATGGCGATGCCGTTCCTGGCCCAGGGAGGCTCGTCGGTGGTCACCAATTGGGTGATCGTGGCGCTCCTCATCCGGGTCAGCGACTCGGCCCGCGCGCCGCAGCCGGACTCCGCCGACACCGGGACGCTCGCCCCGGTCAGGGAGGACGCCCCCTTCCGGGAGGACGCTCCGTGATCCGGTGCATCCGGGAGGACGCCCCGTGACCCCGCACATCCGGGAGGACGCCCCGTGACCCCGCACGTCCAGGAGGACGCCCCGTGATCCGGTACATCCGGCGGGCCGCCGCCCTCTGTCTCGTCCTCCTCGTCGCCCTGCTCGTCAACGCGGCCCGCGTGATGGTCTTCGAGGCCGAGGAGCTCGACGACGACCCGGCGAACCGGCGGATCGCCATCGACCGGTACGCGGAGCCGCGCGGCGAGATCGTCGTCGACGGGAAGCCGGTGACCGGCTCCCGGGACAGCGGGCAGCAGCTGCGCTGGGAACGGACCTACCGGCAGGGGCCGTTGTACGCGCCGGTGACCGGCTACGCCTCCCAGACGTACGGCACGACGCTCGTCGAGCACGCCGAGGACGCGGTCCTCGGCGGGACGGACCCGATGCTCGCGCCGCTGCCGCTCTGGAGCGACCTCACCCGGGGCCGGCAGCCGGGCGGCGACGTCCTGACGACGGTCCGCGCCCCGATGCAGGAGGCGGCCTACCGGGGGCTCGACGGGAAGCGGGGCGCGGTCGTCGCGATCGAGCCGTCCAGCGGGCGGATCCTGGCGCTCGTCAGCTCGCCCTCGTACGACCCGGGGGTCCTCTCGGGGACCGGCAAGGGGGTCAAGGACTCCTGGAAGCGGCTCATCTCCTCGCCGAACCAGCCGATGCTGAACCGGGCGCTGCGCCAGACGTACCCGCCGGGCTCCACCTTCAAGATCGTGACGGCCGCGGCGGCCCTCGACGCGGGCGTGGTGCGGGACGTGGACGCGCCGACCGACACCCCGGACCCGTTCGTCCTTCCCGGCACCCGGCAGGTGCTGCCGAACGAGGCACGGGGGTGCGCGGACGCGTCCCTCGCGTACGCGATCCAGTGGTCGTGCAACACGGTGATGGCCGGGCTCGGGGTGGAGGTCGGGCTCACCGGGATGGTCGACGCGGTCGAGGACTTCGGCTTCAACGACACGGGCCTCCGGGTGCCGTCCTGGGTCGCGAAGTCCGGCTTCGACCGGGAGATGAGCCCGGACCAGCTCGCGCTCTCGTCGATCGGGCAGTTCGACACGACGGCGACCCCGCTCCAGATGGCGATGGTCGCGGCGGCCGTGGCCAACCATGGCGAGATCGCCCAGCCGTACCTCGTCGACCGCACCACGACCTCCGGCGGCACGACGGTGGACCGTACGGGCCGGCGCAGCTACCGGCAGGCGATGAACCCCTCGACGGCGATCCAGCTCCAGCGGCTGATGGTGAAGGCGGTCGAGGAGGGCACGGGCACGAACGCGGCGATCCCCGGCGCCCGGGTCGGCGGCAAGACCGGCACCGCGCAGCACGGGTTCGGCAACACGGGCACCCCGTACGCCTGGTTCATCGCCTGGGCGCAGGCGGAGGGCACGGCTCAGCCGGCCGTCGCGGTGGCGGTCGTCGTCGAGGACGCCGAGGCGTCCCGTACGGACATCAGCGGGGGCGGCAGCGCGGCCCCGATCGCGAGGGCGGTGATGGAGGAGGCGCTGCGGCTGGAGGCGAAGGCGCGGGGGTAGGAGGCGTCCTGCCGATCAGGCCGGGCGCGCGGCGGCGACGCCCTATTCGGGCCGGGCGCCCGGCCTGAAGCCCTATGCGCGCCGGGCGCCCGGCCCGAAGCCCTATTCGGCCGCCGCGCCGTCCGCGATCGCGTCCGCCACCTCCGTCACCCGCGCCCGCTCCTCCGCCGCGAAGCGCTCCGCGTCGAGCCGCTCCGCGATCTCCTCGTCCTGGGTCATCAGCAGATCGAGGTTGGAGTCGCCGAGGTCAAAGACCCCCATGTCCAGATAGGCCTTCTGGAGGCGTTCGCCCCAGAGGCCGATGTCCTTCACGCAGGGCACGATCCGGCTGAAGAGGAGCTTGCGGAAGAGCTGGAGGAACTCGCTGCGCTCGCTCAGCTCCTCGGCCTCCTTCCGGGGGATGCCGAAGTTCTCCAGGACCTCGACCCCGCGCAGCCGGTCGCGCATCAGGTAGCAGCCCTCGATGACGAACTCCTCGCGCTCGCGGAGCTCCGCGTCCGACAGCTGCCGGTAGTAGTCGCGCAGGGCCATCCGGCCGAAGGCCACGTGCCGGGCCTCGTCCTGCATCACGTACGCGAGGATCTGCTTGGGCAGCGGCTTGTCGGTGGTGTCGCGGATCATGCCGAAGGCGGCGAGGGCGAGCCCTTCGATGAGGACCTGCATGCCGAGGTAGGGCATGTCCCAGCGGGAGTCGCGCAGGGTGTCGTCGAGGAGGCCCTTGAGGTTGTCGTTGATCGGGTAGAGCATCCCGATCTTCTCGTGGAGGAAGCGGCCGTAGATCTCGGCGTGCCGGGCCTCGTCCATGGTCTGGGTGGCCGAGTAGAACTTGGCGTCCAGGTCGGGCGCGGCCTCGACGATCCGGGCGGCGCAGATCATGGCGCCCTGCTCGCCGTGGAGGAACTGGCTGAACTGCCAGGAGGCGTAGTGCCGGCGCAGGTCGCCCTTGTCCTTCTCGGTCATCTTCGCCCAGTGGCGGGTGCCGTAGAGGTTCAGGACCTCGTCGGGGGTGCCGAGCGGGTCGTACGGGTCGACGTCGAGGTCCCAGTCGATGCGGGTGGCGCCGTCCCACTGCTTGTCCTTGCCCTTCTGGTAGAGGGCGAGGAGCCGCTCGCGACCCGCAGCCTCCATGTCGTATTCCCAGGTGAAACGGGCGGCGCCGGTGGCCGGCACCTGCCAGGTGAGGGTGGGCTGGGCCGTGGTGTAGAGGTCGCGCGTCGACACTGACGCCTCCTTCGGGGGTCGGATGGACGTTCCCGTGGTGCGATTCCTTCGTGCGAGTCCACCGGTCAGTTCACACGGTGGTAGACGGATGGTCAACAAGTCGCGCGCAAGGGATTGACGACGTTACTGACGGGCAGTCTCATAAGGGTGACCCCCGGTAACGCGATGGCGAGCGCAGTGAGGTGCCTCCACCATGACCCCCTTCACCGAGCCCGACTTCAGCCTCCTCCGGGACGCCCTGGGGCCGCTGCGCGACCGCGAGCAGGTCGCCGAGCGGCTCCTGGAGTCCTCCCGCAAGCACGCGTACGACCCGGACACCGAGCTCGACTGGGACACCCCCTTCGAGGACGGCAAGTGGTTCTGGCCGCCCGAGCTCGTCTCGCTCTACGACACCCCGCTGTGGCTCCGCATGTCGGAGGAGCAGCGGATCGCGCTCTCCCGCCACGAGACCGCCTCGCTCGCCTCGCTCGGCGTCTGGTTCGAGATCATCCTGATACAGCTGCTCGTCCGGCACATCTACGACAAGTCCCTGACCAGCCATCACGTCCGCTACGCGCTCACCGAGATCGCCGACGAATGCCGGCACTCGATGATGTTCGCCCGGATGATCCAGCGGGGCGGCACCCCCGCGTACCCGGTCCCGCGGGTCTACCACAACCTCGCCCGCCTCCTGAAGACCGTCTCCACCACCCCCGGCTCCTTCGCCGCCACCCTGCTCGGCGAGGAGATCCTCGACTGGATGCAGCGGCTGACCTTCCCGGACGAGCGGGTGCAGACCCTCGTCCGCGGGGTGACCCGGATCCATGTGGTCGAGGAGGCCCGCCATGTCCGGTACGCCCGCGAGGAGCTGCGCCGCCAGATGGTGACCGCCCCGCGCTGGGAGCGGGAGTTCACCCGGCTGAGCTGCGGCGAGGCGGCCCGCGTCTTCTCGACCTGCTTCGTCAACCCGCAGGTGTACGAGGCCGTGGGCCTGGACCGGCGGGAGGCGGTCGCGCAGGTGCGGGCGAGCGGGCATCGGCGTGAGGTGATGCAGTCGGGCGCGCGACGCCTGACGGACTTCCTCGACGACATCGGGGTGCTGCGCGGGGCGGGACGCCGGCTGTGGAAGTCCTCGGGGCTGCTGGCCTGAGGGGGGCGGGCCGGGGGCGTCCGCCCGATACCGGAATCGGTCCGGGACCGAACGCCTGACGCGGTTGGGGAACGCGCGCCTTCCCGAGCCGGTTCCGGACCGCACGCCTGGCCGTCGCGTTCCGCGGTTACGCTGCGGGGCATGACGAGCGCCGCCACACCCGCGTACCGCAGGCTCACCGTCGAGGAGCGGCGGGGGCAGCTCCTCGACGCCGCCCTGGGGCTCTTCGCCCACCGGGCGCCCGAGGACGTCTCGCTCGACGACGTCGCCGAGGCGGCCGGCGTCTCACGGCCCCTCGTCTACCGCTACTTCCCCGGCGGCAAGCAGCAGTTGTACGAGGTCGCCCTGCGGTCCTCGGCCGACGCGCTGAACCGCTGCTTCAGCGAGCCGCCGGTCGGGGCGCCGACCGAGCGGCTCGGCCGGGTGCTCGACCGGTACCTGACCTTCGTCGACGAGCACGACGCCGGGTTCAGCGCCCTGCTGCGGGGCGGCAGCGTCGCCGAGACCTCCCGGACCACCGCGATCGTGGACGAGGTCAGGCGGGCCGCGGCCGAGCAGATCCTCTTCCACCTCGGGGTGGCACGGCCGGGCCCCCGGCTCTCCATGCTGGTGCGGACGTGGATCGCGGCCGTGGAGGCCGCCTCGCTCATCTGGCTCGACGAGGAGAAGCAGCCCCCGGCGCGCGAACTGCGCGCGTGGCTGGTCGACCATCTCGTCGCCCTCCTCGCGGCGACCACGGCGAGCGACGAGGAGACGGCTGCGGTCGTCGGGCGGCTCCTCGCCCAGGAGACGCCGGAGGGGCCGGTGGCGACGCTCGCCCGCAAGGTGATCCCGGTGGTGGGCGAGGCGGCCCACCTGCTGTGAGCGGGGAAGGCGGGAGAGACTGGAGGGGTGAGAAGCGAGAACACGCCCTTCCGCGGCGGCCCCCTCGACGGCCGGGTCCTGCCGATCCTGCTCGGTCCGACCGGGCACCCGCCGAAGTGGTACGAGGTGCCGGTCCCGGCCCATGACGGACGCCCGCCGATGCTGCACGCGTACCGGCGCGAGCCGGCGGGGCACACGAAACGGCTCGGGATCCAGCGCGGCTGGGTCTACGAGTACGCCCCCGAGGGCCGCGAGCGGCGCGAGCTGAAGTGGCCGTGGTCCAAGCCGGGCGGCGCGGGGAGCGGCGGGGCGGCGAGCGGCGGGGCGGCGAGCGGCGGGGCGGGGCCGACGGGTGCTGAGCCGAACGGGTGAGCGCGCCGAGAGCCTCCCGATTCGTACAGTAATCAGATGAAGTGACGCGTCATCATCCCTCTGGAGGTGGTGACGTGTCGGGAAGGCTGCTGCGCACGGTGTGCACGGGGGCGCTGGCCGCGGCGACGGCTCTCGCGGGGGTGGTCCCGGCGGTCGGCGCGGGGCCGGCGGACCCGCCCGTGGACCCCTCGGCGGAGGCCCCGATCGCCTGGGCGGACCCGGCGGCGGAACCGGTCGGCCCGGTGGATCCGGAGGCGGGTGCGGATCGGGTGGATCCGGAGGCGGGTGCGGATCCGGTGGGCCCTGAGACCGGGGAGGATCCGGTGGGCCCGACCGACAGCGCGGATCCGGTGGATCCGGTGGATCCGACCGACGGCGTGGCCCCTGAGTCGGCTGACGCTGCTGACACCCATGACGCCCCGGACACCCCCGACGCCCCGGACGCCCCGGACTCGCAACGCGATCCCGTCGACGACGACGCCGCCGCGCTGCCACCGCCCGGTGGCGACTCCGTCGCCGGGCTCCTCGGCCGGCTGCGGACGCTCTACCAGCAGGCCGAGGAGGCCACCGAGCGGTTCAACGCCGCCGAGGAGGCGCTCAAGCTCCAGGCCGCCGACACCAAGAAGGTCACCGCCCGGCTCACCGCCGCCCGGACCGACCTGGCCCTGGGCCGGGCCGAGGCCGGGCGGCTCGCCAGGGAGCAGTACCAGGGCAGGACCGAGGCCTCCTCCTACCTCCGGGTGCTCTTCGCGCAGGACCCCCAGTCGGCCCTGGACCAGGCGCGCCTGGTGGCCCGCGCGGCCCGCGACCGGGCCGGCACCATCTCGCGGCTCGAAGGTGCGGAGCGGCGCGCCGGCGCGCTCGCGAGCGCGTCCCGCAAGGCCCTCGACCGGCAGCAGTCCCTCGCCGCCGCGCAGCGCACCCGGCGCGACGACGTGACGGCGAAGCTGCGCGAGGTCGAGAAGCTGCTCGCGTCCCTCTCGCCCGAGCAGCTCACCCGGCTCACCGAACTGGAGCGCGTCCAGACCGCGGGCGCCCAGCGCGAACTCCTCGGCTCCGGCGTGCTGGACGGCCTCCGCACCCCGTCCCGTGCGGGCGCCGCGGCCCTGCGCTTCGCCGTGGCGCAGATCGGCAAGCCGTACGTGTGGGGGGCCGAGGGGCCGGAGTCGTACGACTGCTCGGGGCTGACCCAGCGGGCGTGGGCGGCGGCGGGGCGGGAGATCCCGCGGACGAGCCAGGAGCAGTGGGCGACGCTGCCCCGAGTGTCGCTGTCCGAGCTCCGCCCGGGCGACCTGGTGCTCTACTTCCCGGGCGCCACCCATGTGGCGCTCTACCTCGGCGAGGGCCTGGTGGTGCACGCCCCGCGGCCGGGCGGGAAGGTGAAGGTCTCCCCCGTCGCGGCGAACCCGCTGCTCGGTGCGGTCCGTCCGGATCCGGGCGGGGAGGCCCTGGAGACCTACGCGCCGCCGGCGCTTCCGGCGGGGGCCACGGACGGCGGGGACGAGGGGTACGACCGGTCGTGAACTCCCCTCCACCGACTGCCCCTTGCCCTCAGCGGTAATAAGCGCAAAGCTTGACGGGTCCTTACAGTTGCCCGCCCCGGACTCGGAGCCCCGTCATGCCCAAGCTGCTGCCGGACACCGGACCACAGCGCACCCTCGCCGCCTCGAACTTCGTCTACACCGTCGGCAGCGGCCTCTTCCTGACCGCCGGGGTCCTGTACTTCACCCAGGCCGTGCACCTCCCGGCCGCCACCGTCGGACTCGGGCTCGGCATCGCCGGGCTCCTCTCGCTGGCCGTGGGCATCGCCGTCGGCCATCTCGCGGACCGGCACGGAGCGCGCACCGTCTACGCGGCGACGCTGGTGGTCCAGGCGGTGGCCACGGCGGGCTTCGTCCTCGCGGACGGGTTCTGGCCGTTCGTCCTCGCCGTCTCGACGGCCACCGGGGCCAAGGCCGCCGGGCTCGCCGCCCGCGCGCCGCTGATCCGGCACTACGGCGGCGACCGGCCGCAGGAGTTCCGCTCCTACCTGCGGGCCGTGACCAACGTCGGCATCTCCCTCGGGGCACTGCTCGCGGGCTGGGCCGTCCAGGTCGGCACCCTCGACGCGTACCGGATCCTGGTCGCCGGCAACGCCCTCGCCTTCGCGGCCGCCGCGGCCGTCCTGCTCCTCCTGCCGCCCGTCCCGCCCGCGCCCGCCACCGAAGGACCCCGCTGGAGCGCCCTGCGGGACCGGCCGTACCTGGTGCTCACCGCGCTCGACGGCGTCATGGCCATCCAGTTCAAGGTGCTCACGGTGGCCATCCCGCTCTGGCTGGTCGGATCCACCACCGCCCCGGACTGGCTGGTCTCGGGGGCGATGCTCGCCAACACCGTCCTGGTCGTCGGACTCCAGGTCCGGGCGAGCCGCGGCATCGACTCGCCCCGGGCCGGCGGCCGCGCCTACCGGCGCGCCGGAGCGGCCTTCCTCGCCTCCTGCGGTCTGGTCTCGCTCTCCGCGGGCGTCCCGGCGTGGGCCGCCGTCGCCCTGCTCCTGACCGCCGTGGTGGTCCACACGGTCGGCGAACTCTGGCACTCGGCGGGCGGCTTCGAGGTGTCCTTCGCGCTCGCCCCACGCCACGCCACCGGCCAGTACCTGGGCGTCTTCGGCCTCGGCGCGGGCCTCTCCGAGGCCCTCGGCCCCGGGCTCCTGATCGCGCTCTGCATCACCTGGGGACGCCCCGGCTGGTTCGTCGTCGGCGCCCTCTTCGCGCTCGCCGGGCTCCTGGCCCCGCTCGCGGTCCGCCGGGCGGAGGCGACCCGGGTCCCCGAGCCAACGGCCGAGCCCACGCCCGAGCCCGCACCCGCGCTCACGCCTGTGCCCGCCGCCCGCTGGACCGTCACTCGAACAGGGCGATGAGCCCGCGGATCCAGATCCCGGTCATCGCGGAGACCACGAGGAAAACCCCGATCGCCACCATGACGGCGGTGAACCGGCCACCCCCGCCCGGAGCCTCGTGCTCCTCGTACTCGTCGCCCTCACAGGGGATCGGGTCACCCCAGGCGACCGGCCGCCCCGCCGCCTCCGAGCAGGCCTCCCGCACGGCGGCCAGCTGCCCCTCGGCAAAGGCGGTGCCGGCCAGGGCCTCGGGGCCGCGCCACGCGAGGGCCTTCATGCGCCACCCGGGAGACCCGTACCGCTCCTCGAAGGCGGCGGTCTCGTCCGCGTCCCGGTCCTCTTCGAGGTACATCCAGCGCCCCGCCTCCGCCGCGTCGCCGTAGAGGCGGTACACCTCGGCCAGGCGGCGGCGGAGGGTCAGGTCGTACGGGAAGGACGAGACGAGGCCGCGCAGACGCTGGCGTGCCATCGGCACGCGGCCGGCGGCCAGGTCCGCGTCCGCGCGGGCCAGGGTGTTCGACAGGGGCATGCCCCATTGTCGAACACCCCGATGCGTCATCACGACCGGATTTCACCGGCCGGATTTCGCCGTCAGGCGCCGGTGACCTCCGCCAGGTAAGCGGCCGTCTTCTCCGGCTCGAAGAAGAAGTTCTCGAAGTCGGCCGGGTCGTTGAAGCCGTTCGCGAAGCGGTCGGCGACCGGCTGGAGCTCGCCCGCCGCGCCGAGCAGGTTGAGGACGTGCTCCGGCGGTACGCCCAGCATCGCGTTCGTCCACTTGGTGACGTGCCGCGCGGTGTCCCAGTACCGGTCGAAGGTGGCCTGCATCCAGGCCTCGTCGAAGGGCTTGTCGCCGTGCTCGACGATGGACGCGAGGTACGCGGCGGCGCACTTGGACGCCGAGTTGGAGCCCTGGCCCGTGATCGGGTCGTTGGCGACGACGACGTCGGCGACACCGAGGACCAGGCCCCCGCCGGGCAGCCGGCCGATGGGGTTGCGGACGGTCGGCGCGTACCGGCCGGCGAGGGTGCCGCCCGCGTCGGTCAGCTCGACCTTGGTGGCCCGCGCGTACTCCCAGGGCGTGAACTTCTCCATCAGCTCCAGCGTCAGCGCCAGGTGCTCCGAGGGGTCCTTGACGCCCTGGAAGACGTCGAGCGGGCCGCCGGGGATGCCCTCCCAGAAGAGAATGTCGGCTCGGCCGCCGGTCGTCAGGGTCGGCATGACGAAGAGCTCGCCGACGCCCGGGACCAGGTTGCAGCGGACCGCGTCGAAGTCCGGGTGCTCCGGGCGCGGGCCGAGGCCGTGGACGTACGCGACGGCCAGCGCCCGCTGCGGCTCCGCGTACGGCGAACGGGACGCGTCCCGGCCGAACATGGAGACCAGCTCGCCCTTGCCCGCGGCGACGAGCACCAGGTCGTAGTTGCGGGAGAAGTAGTCCAGGTCGCCGACGGCCGCGCCGTGTATGACGAGCTGGCCGCCGCGCTGGGCGAAGGTCTCCATCCAGCCGGCCATCTTCACGCGCTGGTCGACGGACTGCGCGTAGCCGTCGAGCTTGCCGACCCAGTCGATCGCGCGGCCGGCGTCGGGAGCCGCGACGGAGACGCCGAGGCCCTCGATCCGGGGGGCCTGGGACTCCCAGAAGTTGAGGCCGAGGTCCCGCTCGTGCTGGAGGGCCGTGTCGAACATGCACTGCGTGGACATGACGCGCCCGGCGCGGATCTCGTCCGCCGTCCGGTTCGACATGAGGGTGACCTCGTACCCCTGCGTCTGAAGTCCGAGGGCGAGCTGCAGACCGGACTGGCCGGCGCCGACTATGAGTATCTTCCGCATGGGTGGTGCTCCTGGCGACTGTGTGAACTGCTCGTGTGAACTATTCGGGGGTGGCTTCGAGCGCGTGCGCGACCATGGAGAGCAGGGTCTCGACGACGCTGTAGCGCTTGCGCGCGTCCATGACCACCACCGGTACGTCCGGGGAGACCGTCAGGGCCTCCCTGACGTCCTCCGGCTCGAAGCGCTCGGTGCCCTCGAAGTGGTTGACGGCCACGATGTACGGGAGGCCGCAGCTCTCGAAGTAGTCCAGGGCCGGGAAGCAGTCGGTCAGCCGGCGCGTGTCGGCGAGCACGATCGCCCCGATCGCGCCGCGCACCAGGTCGTCCCACATGAACCAGAAGCGCTGCTGTCCCGGCGTACCGAAGACGTACAGCACCAGGTCGTTGTCGAGGGTGATCCGGCCGAAGTCCATCGCCACCGTGGTGGTGAGCTTGTCCGGCGTGGACGTGAGGTCGTCCGTGTCCTCGCTCGCCCGGGTCATCAGCGCCTCGGTCTGGAGCGGGGTGATCTCCGAGACCGCGCGGACGAAGGTGGTCTTGCCCACGCCGAAGCCGCCCGCGACCACGATCTTCGTCGCGATGGGGGCCCGGGTGTGGTCGAGCTGCCAGTCCTGGGCGCCGTCCTCGGCGCCCGGTTCCGGTTCGTACGGATCGGCCTGGGGCTGTGCGGGGATTCCGGCGGCCGCCGGAGCTTCCACCGGTGATTCGGAGACGGCGGTGGCGTCAGAGACGACGGAGTCCACTCAGCACCCTTTCGAGGAGCGCGCGGTCGGGCTGGCCGGTGCCGTGACCGGTCCCGTACACACGGATCTTTCCCTGGTCGGCCAGGTCGCTGAGCAGCACCCGGACGACTCCCAACGGCATCTTCAGCAGCGCCGAGATCTCCGCGACCGTCCGCATGCGACGGCAGATCTCGACGATGGCCCGCATCTCCGGCATCAGACCGCGGGCGCCGGGCCCGCCGTCCGTCAGGACCTTGCGCGCGGGGGCCGCTTCGAGCGCGGCCACGAAGGTCTCGACGAGCAGGACGTGGCCGAACCGGGTACGGCCTCCGGTCAGCGAGTACGGGCGTACGCGCGAGGGGCGCCGCCCGTCTCCGCGTACCGGCAGTTTGTGGTCGTGAAAGGTCGCGGACGCAGACGTCACTGGGTGCTCTCCATCACTGGGTGCTCTCCATCGATTTGCGCAGCTCACTGCGGACTTCGGGGGTGAGTACGTGTCCGGCGCGGCCCACGAAGAGCGCCATGTGGTACGCCACGACGCTCATGTCGCAGTCGGGGGTGGCGTGCACGCCGAGCAGCGAGCCGTCGCTGATCGACATCACGAAGACGCTGCCCTCCTCCATCGCCACCATGGTCTGCTTGACCCCGCCGCCGTCCATCAGCCGGGCCGCGCCGATGGTGAGGCTGCCGATGCCCGAGACGATGGTGGCCAGGTCGGCGCTGGAGCCGCGCGGCCCGTCGGGACGGACGGCGTCGGCGGCCGTCGTGGCCGCCTGCTGGGTGGCCGGGTCGGACGAGAGCAGCATCAGCCCGTCGGAGGAGACGACGGCGACCGAGCGGACTCCCGGTACCTCCTCCACGAGATTGCCCAGCAGCCATTGCAGGTTGCGGGCCTCCGTGCTCAGTCCGAACGTTCCCGTCGCAGTCAACTGCGTGCCTCCTCGACTGTGTCCCCCGTCATCTCCTCTGTACGTGCGGGTCCTACGGCGTCTATCCGCGGCGTTTCCGTCTCCATCTCCGCCTCCACGTCCCGGCGTCCGGCCTTGGCGCCCTGATGGAAGCCGCCGAGCCGGCGGCGCAGGGCCTCGGCGTCCACGCCTCCCTTACGGGGAGCGGTGGAGTCTTCGGCCTTGCGGACCACCTGCGGGGTGCGCTTCGGGAGTCCCTTGTCGGTGACCCGCTCCCACTGGGCGGCACGGGGGCCGGGAACCGTCTGGTCGGAGACCGGTTCGGGGGCCGAGGGGGCGGAGGGGTCGTATGGGGCCGACGGCGCCGCCGGGGCGGGCGGGGCTGCCGGGGCGGGCGGGGCTGCCGGGGCCGGGGGCTCGACGTGGTCGGCGGCGAGCGGGTCCCCGTCGGCGGCGCGCTCGTGGGCGTCCGGCTCGGGCTGCGGGTCGGGCAGGCGGACCTGGAGCGTGGTCTCGGAGACGGACTCCACGAATCCGGCGGGCTCGTACGTGTCCACGGGCTCGGACGCCCGCGTCGGCTCGTACGTGTCCACGGGCGCGGGCTCGGGCGTGTCCACTGACGCGGGCTCGTACGTCGGCTCGGGCTCGGGCTCGTACGTCGGCTCGGGCGCCGGCTCCTGCTGCGGCTCCGGCTCCTTGGCCTGGGCCTCCGCCGCGAGGAACGCGCGCTCCGCGGCCTCCACCAGCGGGTCGCGGTTCCGGGACGGCAGCGTGTTGGAGTTGGCCTCCGCCGCCGATCCGGGCAGGTGGAGCGTGGGTGCCGCGCCCGCCACCCGTACCGGCTCCGACACCACGGTCGGCGGGGTCGTGGGCAGCAGGGGCAGCGGCAGGACCACGACGGCCGCGATGCCGCCCGGCTTCTGCTCGCGCAGCTGGACGCGTACCCCGTGGCGGGCGGCGAGCAGGGCGGTCACCCGCATGCCGAGCCCCTCGCCCTCGAAGCCGTCCGGATCGGCCTCGGCGAGGCGCGCGTTGAGCTCGGTGAGCCGGGAGTCGGTCATGCCGATGCCCGCGTCCTGGACGGAGAGCATGACCTCGCCGGTCTCCAGGAGCCAGCCGGAGAGCTGGACCTCGGCGTCGGGCGGCGAGAACGACGTGGCGTTCTCCAGGAGCTCGGCGATCAGGTGGCTCAGGTCGTCGGCGGCGAAGCCGGCGATCTGGGCGTGCGGCGGCAGCGACTGGATGGTGACCCGCTCGTACCGCTCGATCTCGCTGACGGCGGCGCGCAGCACGTCGACGAGCGGGACGGGCCCGGCGTGGCCGTGGACGTGCTCGTGGCCGGCGAGGACGAGGAGGTTCTCGCTGTGGCGGCGCATGACGGTCGCCAGGTGGTCGAGCTTGAACAGCGTCGCAAGACGGTCCGGGTCCTGCTCGCGCTCCTCCAGCTTCTCGATGACGCCGAGCTGCCGCTCGACGAGCCCGAGGCTGCGCAGCGAGAGGTTGACGAAGGTGTGATGGACCGTGTCCCGGAGGCGTTCCAGGTCGGCGGTGAGGAGGGCGACCCGGCCCTGGAGTTCGGCGCGCTGGGCGGCGAGCTCCGCGCCGAGGGCCTCCTTGGCGGCGGCGGTCTCGGCGTGCTCGCCGGTGAGCCGCTCGCTCTGGGCGGCGAGGCCGGTGAGCTTGCCGTGCAGGGTGTTGAGGGAGCGGACGACCTGGGCGAACTCGTCGTTGCGGCCGGTGAAGCGGACCGACTCCTCGCGGTGCGGCTCGGCCGCCCCGGCGAGCCGGGCGGCGCCGATGCGGAGCACGGCGAGCGGCCGGGTGAGGGTGCGGGCGACGTACGTGGAGATGCCGATCGCGACGAGGAGGCAGCCGCCGAGGAAGGCGATGCGCAGTTCGAGGGCGGTGACGTCGTCGTCCCGGAGCGCGACGAAGTGCTCGACCCGCTCGGCGGCGAGACGGGACTCGACGCCGCGCATCTGCTCGATACGGGCGGACAGCGCGGCCTCCAGGCCGTCCTGGTCGGTCTCGCGCTCGGATTCGGTCAGCCGGGGCTGGTCGGTGAGGGTGGCGAGGGAGCGTTCGGCGCTCTTGACGTCGGGTCCCGCGACGGTCGCGGCGATCGCGTCGCGGGCCGCGGCGCCGGCGGCCTGGTCGAAGTCGCCGAGGGCGGAGAGTTCGCGGACACGGGCCTGCTGGGCGGCGGCGGTGAGGGCGTCGCGGGCGTGCTCGGCCTCTTCGGTGCCCTCGGGAACGTCGGGGACGTAGGTGCCGGTGTCGGGGTCGTAGTGGACGTCGCCGGTGGGCTCGGGCTGCGGCACGGCGAGGGCGGCGAGGAGCAGGCCGCGGGTGGCGGAGGCCTGCTCGACGGCGCGGCCGAGGGCGGCCGGGGCGCGGGTGGCCTCGGTGAGGGCGGTGCCGGCGGCGCCGACGGCGCGGGGCGGGGTCTCCTCGGCGAGTTCGTCGGAGAGGGCCTGGAGCTTGGTGATGACGTCCGAGTAGGCCCTGTGGGCCTCCAGGGCCGTGCCCTTGCCGGTGAGGGCGGCGCGGCGGATGGAGGGGACCCCGGCGAGGTCGCGGCGGAGCTCGGTGGCGGCGGCGGGCCGGATCTCGTCGATCTGGCGGTCGACGCGGGTGGACCGGGTGTCGGTGATCTGGCGCTTGTCCTCGGCGTCGCCGGTCTGCGCGTCGCGGCCCGCGGCGACGTACGCGACGACCTCGTCGCGCTCGTCCGCGAGGGAGTGCGCGAGGGTGACGGCCTGCCGGTCGAGTTCGGCGAGGGTGACCAGGCGCTGGGAGTCGGTCAGGTCGGCGGAGGCCGTGAGGATCGCGGGGGCGCCGGCGGCGAGGACGGTCACACCCACGAGGGCGACACCGGCGACCAGGCGGTTACGGACGCGCTTGGAGCGTCCGGCCGGGGGCTGCTGCTGCGCGGGGAGCGTCGTGGCGGGCTCCGAGGGGTGGCCGGAGGTGGGCGCCGTCGCGGTGCCGACCGGGGTCGGCGGTACACCGGGGGTCTGGCTCCGCGCGCCGTTCTTGCTCCGAGGCCGCTTCTTCTCCACCGGTGCTCGCATTCTTGACTCGTCCGCCCACAAAGCAGAGGTGACGACCGGTCACGTGGAGCGCCCCCACCCCTGGTACGGCTTCCGACCATTCCAGCGGTTCTGGGAAGGGGGCGCGCATCGGCCGCTCCGCCACCCGAACGAGTGAACAACACTCATGAGTTGGCGAACAACTCCCCGGGGTGGGGGTCCAGGCCCTCCGCTGACCGCCGGTTGGATCTTCCGCGCGGGCTTTGGCAGGATGCCCGCCCGCAGCTCGGCGGAGGTCCCGGTTCCGCCTCTCGCGCCGCCTCCGGCAGGTTGGTACAGGCCTTTTCCGGCCGTTTGGAGGTGCCGTGAAGGAGTACGGCGGAGCGGGCACACTGGGCATCATGCGCAGCGACGTCGCCACCCTCCCCGGCAGCCCCGAACGCCCTAACGAGGACTGGGCAGCCGCAGCTCTGCCCGCATCGGGGGGCGGGGGGGCGGTCGTCCTCCTCGACGGCGTCACACCACCGGCCGGTGATGACGGTTGTGTGCACACGGTGCCGTGGTTCACCGCTCGCCTCGGCGGGGCTTTGACCGAACTGTCCGCTTCCCGCCCGGACATACCCCTGTTCGAGATCCTGTCCGTGGCAATCCGGCGCACCGCGGACGCCCACCGGGACACCTGTGACCTTTCTCACGTGCGTACGCCCCAGGCGACCGTGGTCCTCGCGCGCTGGGACGAGACCTCGGTCGAGCATCTCGTCCTCTCCGACTCCGCTCTCCTCCTGGAGGCGCCGGACGGGTCGGTCCGGGCGGTGCTCGACGACCGGCTCGACCGGGTCCCGGTCGAGGTCCTGCGGTCCTTGGCGGCGACGGACCGGCTGCGGAACCGGGAGGGCGGCTTCTTCACGGCGGCGGCCGACCCGTCGGTCGCCGGGCGTGCCGTGACCGGGACGACCCCGCGCGCGGAGGTACGGGCCCTGGCGGCGCTCACTGACGGGGCGAGCCGCTGGGTGGAGCTGTTCGGCGCGGGCGACTGGGCGGAGTGCTTCGGCGTCCTGCGCGAGGAGGGGCCGTCGGGCCTGCTGCGGCGGGTGCGGGCGCTGGAGGCGGGGGACGCGGAAGCCGGCGGGGTGCGCCGCTGGAAGCTCCACGACGACGCGACGGCGGTGTACGCGGAGCTGTGAGGTCCGGGACCGGGCTCAGCCCTCGGAGCGGACGTTGAAGTGGTGGAGCAGTCGCGCCAGTTCGGCCACCTCGGCGCGGTCCCAGTCGACGAGCTTGCGGACGTACCGCTCGCGCCGGGCGTCCCGGACGTGCCGGAAGCGGTCCCTGCCCTCCTCGGTGAGGCGGACCAGCGAGGCGCGCCCGTCGGCGGGGTCGGGGTCGCGGACGACGAGCCCGAGCATTTCGAGCGCCCGCAGCTGGCGGCTCATGGTCGCCTTGCCGACGCCGAAGTACGCGGCGAGTTCGGTGGCCCGCTGGGGGCCGGCGTCGTCGAGGCGTACGAAGAGCCCGTAGGCGGCGGGCTCCAGTTCGGGGTGGACCTCGCGGGCCATCTCGCCGGACTGGGCGCGGGCGCGGCGCAGGAAGACCGCCAGCTCCCGTTCGAGCGCGAGGAATTCCGGGTCCACCCCGGCGGGCACGACGCCCCGGCCGTCACTTCCCGTACCGCTTCCGTGCACGTCAGCACCTCCCACACGCTCTCCGGCGGCTTCCCGGCAATGTTCCCGGCCGCTGAGTGTTCTTGCCGCCACGGCTGTCGCCGTAGCTTCTCCAGTATTTCGCAGGCTTGAAGCGCTCTCCCACACGGATGCGGGAGATTCCCGCCTACCTCGCGGTGGTGGGCTTGACGCGACGAGCGCGCCTGGCGACTGCCCTCCCGGCAGCCGGGACGAGCGCGAGGCCCATCCTGTACAGGTGCAAGATGTTGCGGGATGCATTGTGGTCGGCGTTGCCCGACCATCCGCATTCCGGGTTCTTGCACACGAATGTCGCCTGGTCCTCCCGGCTGCCCGGGGTGATGACGCCGCAGGCCGAGCACCGTCGTGATGTGTTGGGCGCGGGGACCTGGACGAGGACGCCACCCCGGCGGGCGGTCTTGTGGCCCAGGAGTTCAACGGTACGTCCCCATGCCTCAGCGCTGATGGAACGGTTCAGACCCGACTTCTGGGCGACGTTTCTCCCCGGTTCCTCGACGGTGCCCTTCGCGGACTTGACCATGTTCGTGATGCCAAGAGCTTCAACGACCACGGTTCCGTACCTGCGGGCGATGTCGGCGGTGGTCCTGTGCTGCCAGTCGAGGGCTCTGCGCTTGGCTTTCGCACGGAGTTCTGCGATCTGGTCATAAGTGGCCCGCAGCCGCCCGGAGGTGACCCGGTCGGGCCTGCGGAATGTCCTGCGGTGTGCGGCCCGCCGCTCCAGCCGGAGGAGTTTGGCCTTCTCCTTGACGGTCAGCCACTCTCCATGGCCGTACGTCGTCCCGTCCGAGAGGGCAAGAGGCACGGCGACGCCCATGTCGATACCGATCTCCGGGCCGATGTGCGGCTCGGGCCCAGGCTCCAGGGCCTGGACACGGAACGCGATGTGCCAGCCGCGTGCGTCCTTGACCAGCCGGGCCCCGGCGATCCGATTGTCGGCATCTGCTCGCCGGCCGATCGGGAGGTCCTTGGTCCAGCGAAACCGGACGCGCCCGATCTTGGGAATGTTGACCAGACCCCACCTTCGGTGCGCTCGAGCGATGCACAGGTCCCTGCCCTGCGGTACGTCCACCGCCATGACCGACCGGAACCGGCCCTTGAACTTCGGCGCTCCGGCACGCCCGGCCCAGCAGTTCTTCCACGCCTGGAAGTACGTCTTCAGAACCGCCTGCGCGGCCTGGGCTGGTAGGGCTGCGAGGAAGTCGATGTCAGCCCGCGCCTGTCGAATCGCGGCGTCCGCGTTCGCCAGAGTCCGCTTGTCCTTCGGCATCATCCGCCACCACGCATGAAGCAGATTCCACATCGCGCGGGCAGCATGCGCCTGATCATCGGCCTTCCGCGAGAGCACGGGGTCCAGCGCCAGCCTGGCGCGAAACCCGAACTGCCGCTTCACCATCGCACGTCCACTCACACTCCGAGGCTAGATCGTCTCCACCATCCAGCAGAGCTATTGCCATAACTCGACACATGTTGATCGAAATTGGGCGATATGGGTAACCTTCACCACTACGCACCGACGCCGGGGTTTCACGCTGCGGGGCGCGGTGACTCCCGCATAACCCAGGCCGCACAGCGCTCCATAGGCGTAGACCAACGGCAGCACCCACACCCCCTTCCATCAGCCGGGTCTACGTGCGTAGCGTCTCCTATGACATGTCCACACCAGGATGTGTCGACATCGGTCCCCCACCGCCTTTCGGAGGCACGCATGCGTGTGCACAGATCCGGAACGACCCTCGCCGGTGCCGCCCTCGCGGCACTGGCCCTCCTTCTCCCCCTCGCCGGCTCCGCCGGCGCCGCCCAGGACCCGGGCACCCGGCAGGTGCCCGCCCGCGGCTCCGCCTCCATGGGCATGGGCGTCCTGAAGCACGACGGCCGCGACGGCGCGCCCGGCGGCATCTCGGTCCAGGCCGTCCAGACGGAAGGCGTGGACGTCTCCGGACACCAGGGGAACGTCGCCTGGTCCACGCTGTGGAACAGCGGGGTCAAGTGGGCCTACGTCAAGGCGACGGAAGGCACGTACTACAAGAACACCTACTTCACCCAGCAGTACAACGGCTCGTACAACATCGGCATGATCCGGGGCACGTACCACTTCGCCACCCCGGACACGACGACCGGCGCCGCCCAGGCCGACTACTTCGTCAACAACGGCGGCGGCTGGTCGAAGGACGGCAAGACCCTGCCGGGCGTCCTCGACATCGAGTGGAACCCGTACGGCGCGACCTGCTACGGCAAGACCCAGGCCGGGATGGTCACCTGGATCCGCGACTTCCTGAACCGCTACAAGGCCCGGACCGGGCGGGACGCCGTCATCTACACGGCGACGAGCTGGTGGACCCAGTGCACCGGCAACTACTCCGGCTTCGCCACGACGAACCCGCTGTGGATCGCGCGGTACGCCTCGACGGTGGGCGAACTCCCGGCCGGCTGGCAGTACTACACGATGTGGCAGTACACGTCGTCCGGCCCGACGGTCGGCGACCACAACCACTTCAACGGCGACCTCTCGCGCGTACAGGCGCTCGCCAACGGCTGACCTCCCCCTCCTCGCTCCATGGCGGCTCTCCGGGTGCACGGCACCCCGGGGGCCGCTTCGGCTTTTTCCGCCCACCCCCTTGCCCATTGGTATGGACCAATGCGACGCTCTACGGCGGTCGCACGGAATTCAACTTCCGTGCACCCAGCGCGCGTTGCTCGTCCCGTACTCCCCCACGCACGAGAGAGAGCCCCCGCATGCCCTCGTACCGTCGCACTTCGGCCGTCGCCGCCTCCGCTCTGTCCGCCGCCGCCCTCGTCGGCCTCACCCCCGCCACGGCCGGCGCCCACGGTGCCGTCTTCAACCCCGTGAGCCGGGTGGCGGCCTGTTACGCCGAAGGCCCCGAGACGCCCAAGTCGCAGGTGTGCAAGGACCTCGTCGCCGACTCCGGCACCCAGCCGCTCTACGACTGGAACGAGGTCAACATCGCCAACGCCGACGGGCAGCACCAGGCCCTCATCCCGGACGGCAAGCTCTGCTCGGCGAACCGCGCCAAGTACCGGGCGCTGGACTGGGCTCGCACCGACTGGCCGGCGACGGCGGTCGCGGCGGGCTCCTTCGACTTCAAGGTCCGGGCGACGGCGGCCCACTCGGGCACGATGACGGTCTACATCACCAAGGCGGGCTTCGACCCCACGCAGCCCCTGAAGTGGTCGGACCTGGACGCGACCCCGGTCGCCGTCCACCACACCACCCGCACCGCCACGGACGGCTACTACACCTTCACGGGCACCCTGCCGGCCCGCACCGGCCGCCACATCGTCTACAAGGTGTGGCAGCGCAACGACAGCCCCGAGGCCTTCTACAGCTGCTCGGACGTCACCTTCGGCGGTACGGCGGCGGCGCAGAGCCAGAAGCAGACCCCGGGCCAGGGCCAGACCCAGCTGACGGCCCAGGCCCCGACCGAAGCGAAGATCGCGGCGGGGGCCGACCTGTCCACCGTCAGCCACGCCGGCCACGGCGGCGACGAGCAGGCCCCGGCGCTCTCCGCCGAGACCGCCGCCACCCCCTCCTCGCCGCTCCCGCTCGCCCTCGCGGGCGCGGGCGCCCTCGCCGCCTTCGCGGGGGGCACCCTGCTCCTGGGCCGGCGCCGGAACCCGTCCGCCTCCTAGGAGCCGGACGACCCGAGCGGGAAGAGGGCGGCGAGCCGGGGCAGGGCCACCCCCTCCGGCCGGGCGCCCTGGCGCTCGACGCCCTCTTCCCACTCCTCCGCGGACTCGTCGGCCAGTTCCTCCTCGGCCTCTTCGACCGCGTCGAGGAACTCGTCCCCCTCGTCGTCCTCCTGGCCGGTCAGCTCGTCGTACGCGTCCTGGGCGACGTAGTCGAGCTCCTCCCACTCGGGCCACTCGGCGTCGTCCCACTCGTCACGGTGCCGCCCCACGAGGGCCCGGATCCCCGGCACGTCGGCCAGGGCGTCCGGGTCGGCGACGACCGACTCGTACACCTTCCGCCCCTGCCCCACCAGCCAGAGCGTGAAGTAGTGGAAGCCGTCGTCCGTGCAGCCGCCGCCCTCGACGCGGTTCGCCGCCGTCCAGACCGCGCGGGTGTCGGCTCTCTCGCACGCCTTCTCCAGGCGCACCTGGAACGCCACGCTCTCGGCCTCCGGGCTCCGCACCAGCTCCGCCCGCAGCCACTCCAGCCGCTCGTCCCGGTCACCGGGCCGGCGGCTCAACTCGTCGATGAGATCCCAGAAGGCGTCGTCGTTCATGCGTACGAGCATGCCAGCCTCGACTGACATCCGGTGACATCCGGGTACCGACAGCCGCGCACGCCGGAGCGGGGTGTCCCCGAAAAGGACACCCCGCTCGCCGCTGGGGAGTTCGGCCCGGTCAGGCGGCGACGGCCACCGGCACCGCCGCCGGTGCCAGCGCGATGTCCAGGACCTGCCGGACGTCGGTCACCGGGTGGACCTCCAGCTTCTCCAGGATCTCCGCCGGGACGTCGTCCAGGTCGGCCTCGTTCCGCTTGGGGATCACGACCGTCGTGATGCCCGCCCGGTGGGCCGCGAGCAGCTTCTGCTTCACGCCGCCGATCGGGAGGACCCGGCCGGTGAGGGAGACCTCGCCGGTCATGGCCACGTCCGTACGGACCTGCCGGCCGCTCAGCAGGGACGCGAGGGCGGTCGTCATCGTGACGCCCGCGCTCGGCCCGTCCTTGGGGACCGCGCCCGCCGGGAAGTGGATGTGCACGCCCCGGTCCTTGAGTCCGGTGACGGGCAGCTCCAGCTCCGCGCCGTGCGAGCGGAGGAACGAGAGCGCGATCTGCGCGGACTCCTTCATCACGTCGCCCAGCTGGCCGGTGAGGGTCAGCCCGGCGGCGCCGGTCTCGGGGTCGGCGAGGGACGCCTCCACGAAGAGGACGTCACCGCCCGCGCCGGTCACCGCGAGCCCGGTGGCGACGCCCGGCACCGCCGTGCGCCGCTCGGCCGGGTCCTGCGCCGACTCCGGTACGTGGTGGGGCCGGCCGATGAGGTCCCGCAGGTCCTCCGGGGTGACCGTGAACGGCAGCTCGCGGTCGCCCAGTTCGTGCTGGGCCGTGACCTTCCGGAGCAGTCGCGCGAGGGCGCGCTCCAAGGTGCGGACGCCGGCCTCGCGGGTGTACTCCCCGGCGAGCTTCCGCAGGGAGGCGTCCTCCAGGACGACCTCGCCGGGCTCCAGGCCGGCCCGCTCCAGCTGGCGCGGGAGCAGGTGGTCGCGGGCGATGACGACCTTCTCGTCCTCGGTGTACCCGTCGAGCCTGACCAGCTCCATGCGGTCGAGGAGTGCTTCCGGGATGGCTTCGAGCACGTTGGCGGTGGCCAGGAAGACGACGTCGGAGAGGTCGAGTTCGACCTCCAGGTAGTGGTCGCGGAAGGTGTGGTTCTGCGCGGGGTCGAGGACTTCGAGGAGGGCTGCCGCCGGGTCGCCCCGGAAGTCGGAGCCGACCTTGTCGATCTCGTCGAGCAGGACCACCGGGTTCATGGACCCGGCCTCCTTGATCGCCCGGACGATCCGGCCGGGCAGGGCGCCGACGTAGGTCCGGCGGTGGCCGCGGATCTCGGCCTCGTCGCGGACGCCGCCGAGGGCGACGCGGACGAACTTCCGGCCCATGGCGTGGGCGACGGACTCACCGAGCGAGGTCTTGCCGACGCCGGGCGGGCCGACGAGGGCGAGGACGGCTCCGCCGCGGCGGCCGCCGACGACGCCGAGCCCGCGCTCGGCCCGCCGCTTGCGCACGGCGAGGTACTCGGTGATCCGCTCCTTCACGTCCTCCAGGCCCGCGTGCTCGGCGTCGAGGATGGCCTGGGCGCCCGGGATGTCGTACTGGTCCTCGGTCCTTTCGTTCCAGGGAAGTTCGAGGACCGTGTCGAGCCAGGTGCGGATCCAGGAGCCTTCCGGGGACTGGTCGCTGGACCGCTCCAGCTTGTCGACCTCCTTGAGGGCCGCCTCGCGGACCTTCTCGGGCAGGTCGGCGGCCTCGACGCGGGCGCGGTAGTCGTCGGACTCGTCGGCCGGCGAGTCGGTTCCGTCGCCGAGCTCGCGGAGCTCCTTGCGGACGGCTTCGAGCTGGCGGCGCAGGAGGAACTCGCGCTGCTGCTTGTCGACGCCCTCCTGGACGTCCTTGGCGATGGTCTCGGCGACGTCCTGCTCGGCGAGGTGCTCGCGGAGCTGGGCGGTGGCGAGCTTGAGGCGGGCGACCGGGTCGGCGGTCTCCAGGAGCTCGACCTTCTGCTCGACGGTGAGGAAGGGCGAGTAGCCGGAGTTGTCGGCGAGGGCGCCGACGCCGTCGATCTGCTGGACGCGGTCGACGACCTGCCAGGCGCCGCGCTTCTTGAGCCAGCTGGTGGCCAGCGCCTTGTACTCCCTGACCAGCTCGGTCACGGAGCCGGGCAGCGGGTCGGGCAGCGTCTCCTCGACCGTGCTGCCCTCGACCCACAGGGCGCCGCCGGGTCCGGTCGTACCGGCACCGATGCGGACGCGGCCGAGGGCGCGGATCAGCGCACCGGGGTCGCCGTCGGACAGGCGCCCCACCTGCTCGACGGTGCCGAGGACACCGGTCCCGGCGTAGGTCCCGTCGACGCGGGGCACGAGCAGCACCCGCGGTTTGCCGCCGCCGGGGCGGGCGGCGGCCTGGGCGGCCTCGACGGCGGCCCGTACGTCGTTGTCGGACAGGTCCAGCGGCACCACCATTCCGGGCAGCACGACCTCGTCGTCGAGCGGCAGCACAGGCAGAGTGAGCGGCGCGGACGCCGTGGACGCAGAAGCCATGATCTCCCCTTCGGCAGTCAAGTTGAGCTGTACGGACTCAATGCACGTGAGCCCAGGAATGTTCCCCGACGGCAGTTCGCTCTGAGCGATCACTCTCGCGCTTGTCGTGTAGCGGTGAACCTTGCGAGGTCCGGTTCAACATTGCGAGGGATCTTGCGGCGTCCGGGGTGACCTTGCGAGGCAGGTGCTGGTAGCTCGGCGTGGACCAGGGATTGCACGTTGTACCCGGCGGAGTGGCGGGGCCTCCGATCGAGGGCTTTGAGGTCTCGTACATCGATCCGGACGGATCGGAGATCCGACGCCCGCTGTCGGACGCGTGGGCGGTGCGGTTCGAGTCAGTGATGCCCGTGCGCGGGTTCCACTCGTACGAAGGGCAGCGACACCTACCGGGGCTGTGGTGGTCGTCGACGGTCGGCGGACACATCAGCGGACCGGCGCAAGCCGCGGGACTGGGTGAAATTCGAGGCGACTCGGAAGGCATGTGAGGTCCTGGGATGGGAATTCCGGCTGGTCGGAATGCCTGATCCGATCGTTGTCGGAAATGTGCGGCGGCTGGCGGGCTACCGGCACCCACGGCACCGCTTGGAGCATGTCGATTCCACCTTGCTGAACGTGTTCGCCGAACCTCGCCCACTGATAGACGGCGCCGACCTCGCCGGAGATCCGATCGCCGTGTTGCCGGTGCTGTTCCACCTGCTCTGGCGCCACGAGCTGGCCGTGGATCTGTCGGTTCCGCTGCACGCCGCGTCGCTCGTCTCGCCGGAGGTGGGCTAATGCCGCTTCGAGGTGATGCTTTCGTCTGCGAACCGGTGATTGGGTGAGCTTCGACGACACCGACCACCAGGTGGTGGCTCTGTCGGGGACCTCGGTGCGGCTCCGCTCCTCAGACGGCTCGGAAACGGTGGTGCTGGCTTCCTACTTGACGGCCTCGCCAAGGTTCGCGGTCACCGGCGCGGACCTTCTGCCCGAACTGGAGCCGGCCGGGCTGCTGAGTACGGTTCCGGCACCAGTGCTGGCCGCCGCACAGGAGTGGGAACGCCATGTGGTGGAAGTCGAAACGGCCCTGCCCTCGGACGCGCCAGTCGGGTCTACCCCACGGCCCGAATACAACCCGTCCACCCGCTCCCTTGCCGATCGCGATACCGCCAAGGCGGCAGAGCTCGGGGTCGGGATCCGCACCGTCCAGGGACGGCGATACGCCTATGCCCGGCAAGGTCTGTGGGGATTGGTGGACCAGCGCACGACCCGGCTCGCGGACACGACAGGACGGGCCGATGCCCGCCTGGTCACCGTCATCGAAGAGGCTGTCGCCGCGGAGACCTCCTCGTCCACCGGCACCCGTTCACGGCTGATCCGCCGCGTGATCAAGCAGGTCGAGGAGACGCACGGTCCGGGTGTGGTGCCCATCCCGGGCCGCAGCACCCCCTACAAGCTTGCGGACCGACTCTCCACCGGACGGCACACCTTCGGCTCTGCTGTCACCCGCCGGCAGACCGCGAACCGACCGCAGAAGCCGTTCACACCGACCTTCGCCGCACGGCCTGGTGAACAGGTGCAGATCGATTCCACACCGCTGGACGTGATGGTGGTCCTCGACTCCGGGCTGACGGCTCGCGCGGACCTGACGATCGCAGTCGACGTCGCCACACGCACCATCTGCGCCGCCATGCTGCGGCCGGTGGGCACCAAAGCGGTGGACGCCTCCCTGCTCCTGGCCGGGTCTCGCGGTGAGAGGATCGGTGTGCTGTCCGTTGGGAGCCCGCATGCGGGTATCCGTGTCCAAGGTTGAGCTGTATGTGACGATCCGCCGTGACCGTCGTGCTGGCCCGTCTGGTTCGGAGCCAATGTTGGTGCGGTAGGCGTCTCCCTGGGGAAATCCGCTACCGGCTGCTTTCCATACCCCGTGCCTACGGGATGACGAGTAGCTTGCCGGTGGTACGCCGAGCCTCCAGATCGCGGTGAGCTTGGGCGACCTCGGCGAGCGGGTAGCGGGCCGTCACGGTGGTCTCAAGCACCTTGGTGCGCACCAATTCAAGCACGTCGGCGGCGCGTCGGAGCAACTCGGACCGATCGGCGATGAAGTGCCCGAGGCTTGGCCGGATCAGGGTCAGCGAACCGCCCTGGGCGAGCCGGATGGGGTCGAAGGGCGGCACCGCACCACTCGCGGCACCGAAGAGCACCAGGTGGCCGCGGGTTCGCAGGCTGGCGAGGCTCGCATCGAAGGTGTCCCTGCCAACGCCGTCGAAGACGACAGGCAGGCCCTGGCCGTTATGGAGCCGCTTCACCTCGGCCGCGAGATCGTCCACTGTTGAGTAGAGGATCACCTCGGCGGCCCCGGCGCGCCGCGCCAGCTGGGCCTTCTCCGGTGTCGAGGTTGTGCCGATCACTCTGCCGCCGAGATGGGTGATGAGCTGAGTCAGCAGAAGCCCCATGCCGCCGGCAGCAGCGTGCACGAGCACCGTGTCGCCTGGCTGGACCGGGTAGGCGTCTTTGACGAGGTAGTGCGCCGTCATGCCCTGCAGCAGCACGGCGGCGGCGGCCTCGAAGTCGACGCCGTCGGGCAGGGGCACGAGCCGGGAGGAGTCCACGACGGCCTGCTCGGCATAGGTGCCGGGAATCTCCACCCAGCCGACCCGGTCTCCCACAGCGACGTGGGTGACGCCGGGTCCGACCTCGAGGACCGTGCCCGTGCCCTCAGTGCCCGGGGTGAAGGGCAGCGGGAGAGTGTACCGGCCCTGGCGGTGGTATATGTCGAGGAAGTTGACGCCGGACGCGGCGACCTCCACGACCGCTTGGCCCGGGCCCGGCGTCGGTTGATCGATATCGACCAGTCGCAGCACCTCGGGACCGCCCACTTCGGACATCTGAATCGCTCGCATGACCCCTCCTGAAACGGCAAACTTCCCTCACCAACTCCACTCGTGGCGATCCTATTTCCGCTCGCGGTGAGGTGTCGTAGCCGTCACGTTCAGGTCAGCGACATGAAGCCGGCCGTGCCGCGGCAACTGCCCTAGGGCCTGTCGTTTGGATCGTGCCGGGCTCGCGGCGCCTGGCACCGCGCCTCGCCGCGTTGTCGTCACTCGCCGACGTCCCCCGTAGCCCTTCGGGCACGGGAGGTACCCCCACCACGTCGACTCCCTCCTCCGCCTTGCGATGCACGCCACCAGACGCCGCTCCCTGATCCGGCCTGATCCAAACGACAGACCCTAGAGCCCGAGGCTGCGGTCGAGCATCGTTCAGCGTGCCAGCTCAGGAGGTTCGGTGGGCCTGTCGAAGGAGGCATTCCCGTTCGGAGCGGCTGGTGGTCTGCTCCGCGGCGGCGCGACAGTGCGTGACTGCGGTCTCGTGGTCACCGGCCAGGTCGAGCAGTTGGGCCCGCACCGCCGCGAGGCGGTGGCTGCCGGTTATGCGAGGGTCGGCGTCGCGGGTGTCGAGCAGGGCCAGACCCGCACCTGGCCCCTGGGCCATCGCGATGGCCAGCGCCCGGTTCAGCGTGAGCACAGGCTTCTGCGCCGCAGACAGCAGACCCGACAAAGCTGCCGAACCAGCGCGATGGTCTTCATCAACTCATCTGGCGGATAGTTCTCATTGACCTGGCCGACCGCCTGGGCATGGCGCTGCGCCCGCCAGGAGAGCAGCGCGATTTCCTCGCTGACACTGCGGCAGCCGGCCGCGTTGAACGCCTGCCCGGTGGCCTCACCAATGTCGTCGATCGCTGCTCCGACCGATCGGGCGGCCTGCTCGGCGCGCATCGCGTACTGCTCAGCCGCCCCGATCAACCCGTGCGAGAGACCGAGGACCAGATCCACTTTCTTCCCGGTGTCAGGGCCGGTGCTGAACTTGACGCCCAGCACCTCGAGAACCTTCAGCAGGTCGGACGGGGCAACGGGCGGAGGCAGCAGCGGATTGGTCACCCCAGGGAGCGTAGTAGCGCCCACACGCCGCAAAGAGGCATTCGCCGAATCCCGAATCCCAAACCCGTACACCGGACCGCTCCGGACCCGCCGGCGTCACATCAATGCAGGTCAGCGATTTCCGTTGGTCTTACGGCAATTACTACCGGGACCCTGTGCCTTCAAAACTCACCGACATTGGTCAAGGAACCGGCCCTCGACCGCCTCCCAAAGTAAACGACAAACGCCTCCCGAAGAAGCCGACGCAGCCACTCAATCCATCCCCGGGAGTCGCCCGTGACACCATGCAGCCATGAACTTCGAGCTCGCCCCTCCCATCGGAGTCGGACCGCTGCGCATAGGCATGTCGCGTCGGGAAGCTGACAGCGCACTCCAGTTGCTGCGCGAGCCCACAGATGTCTCGCCGTCCGACCGCCCGGGGCAGCACATCTTCCGACCGAGCGGCCTGATGATCAGCATGGGATACATGCGCGACAGCCTGGAATCGGTGGAGTTCGGACGCCCGTCCAACTCGTCGGACGCTGTCCTCTTCCGCGGCATCGACGTCTTCGCCCTTCCGGCCCGCGAAGTCGTGAGGCGCATGGCCGCGCTGACGACGATCGCCGCCGATCCAGACGATCCCGCGTCGTTCGTCGCGCCGGATCTGTTGCTGAGTTTTTGGCGCCCGTTCGAAGCCGATGACGAACCCCATGAAGAGCAGGGCTACTACTTCACTACGGTCCTCCTGGCCCGGCCCGGCTACTACGATGGCCCGGGCCAGACCGACGCCTGAAAAGCCCTCCAGCCGACATGCCTGGGACCTGATCTTGTGTCGGGATGAACCGTTTGAGCTGGCCCCCTGTCGTCAGACCGATAGCAGCGTGGGCATGGCGTCCACTCGCCCATAGGTGAGCACCTGCGCGAGGACCTCGCGGAACCGCGCGACATCTTCGGCCGGCGCCTCGATGACAGCCTCGATCTCACCCCCGTTCAACCGAAGACGGCCACTCCAAATCGCTCCTCGGTCGGGGCCAGACGAAGTCGTTACAGCGGGCTACGAAGAGGCCGTCCTGGCCACGCGTTCAGCCGAACGTTCCCTCCTCGCGAACGGCGAAGAGCTCGCAGCCGTCGTGCTCGAGCCGCAGGCCATCGAGTCATGGTGTCGCAGACATCACATGCAAAGGACACTCGCGCAAGGCCGCGAGCTGCCGATGTAATACCTCCATGGATATGGGAGCTATTACCTCTGCCTGGGTGGCCGGCTGGACCGTCTCCCGGGCGACGCCGCCCGCCGTCGCCGAGCCCTGGGGCTACCGGATCGACGTCGGCCTGCCCCGGCACGTCGTACGCCACGTGCTGCCCGCCCCCGACGCGGCCTCCGTCGGCGCGCTCTGCGCGCGGCTCACCGAGCCGTACAGCTGGCTCAAGGTGATGGCGACCCCGGAGGAGGTGGCGCCGTGGATCACCGAGGGGTGGACGGTCCCCGACGACCCGGGCTTCATGATGGTCAAGCCGCTGGATCCCGGGGCCCGCCCCGCGCCGCCCGAGGGGTACGCGCGGACCACCGAGGTCCGGGACGGGGTCATCCGGGTCCGCGTCCTCGCCCCGGACGGCACCCTGGCCGCGCGCGGCCAGATCGCCCCGACCGGCTCCACCGCCGTCGCCGACCAGATCGAGACCGACCCCGCGCACCGGCGGCGCGGCCTCGGCGCGAACGTCATGCGGACCCTGGAGGCGGCCGCCGCGCAGGCCGGCGCCGAGACCGGTGTCCTGGCCGCGACCACGGACGGCCTCGCGCTGTACGACGCCCTCGACTGGCGCTACCACGGGCCCCTCACCGGGATCGTCCGATCGGGAACCTGACCGTCCGGCTGCGCGGGCCACCCCGTACGGGGCATGCTCGATCCATGGTGCGAGGCCGAGGCGTACGGGGGAAGTGGTGCGGGGCCCTGCTGCTGGCGGCGGTCCTGGCCGGCGGCGCGAGCGCCTGCGGGCCCGGGGCGCCCCCGGCGCCGGGCGGACCGGCGTCGGGCGGACCGACGGACGGACCGACATCGGGGGCGAGCGCGCCGGACACACCGGGCGCACCGACCGGGACGACCGGGACGACCCGTACGACCGATCCGAGCCGGACGGCGGAGCCGACGCGTACGACCGAACCGTCTCGGACCGCCGAGCCGACGCGTACGGCTGACGCGAGCGCGCCCGTGACCGCGAGCGCGACCGCTCCCCGTGACGAGCCCCAGCCCGGGGAGGTCCTCGTCGAGGTGGTCGTCAGCGGCGGCCTCGCCGGGGTCCGCAATCAGCTCGTCGTCCACTACGACGGCAGCTGGACCAGCCGCTCCGGCACGAAGCCGCCGCGGACCGGGCAGCAGACGCCCGCGGAGGCCGCCGAACTGCGGGCCGCCCTGGAGGACCCGGCGTACGCGCGGGTCCCGAACCGGCCCACCGGCAGCCCGATCGCCGACGGGTTCCAGTACGTCATCACGCACCGCCACCGCCTCGTCGTCTCGGGCGACGGCGAACGCCCGCCGGCCCTCCAGCGCGTCTTCGCCGCGCTGCCGGACGGCGGGCCGCCGACGAGCCCGTAGGGCGTGCCGGACCCGCCGTGAACCGAACCGGGGTCCGTACGCGATAGAGAGGGCGTGAGACTGTTGCGCCCCTCAGGGGCAGGCCCCACAGGGGGAGACGAGGACGACGACGCGGCGCTGCTGCGTGCCGTCGCCCGCGGGGACACCGAGGCACTCGCCGTCCTCTACGACCGGCACGCCGGCTGGCTGCACGCCCGGCTCGCCCGCCGCTGCCCGGACGAGGAGACCGTACGGGAGGTCCTCCAGGACACCTTCGTCACGGTCTGGCGCTCGGCCGGCGGCCACCGCGGCCGGGGCGAGGCCGGCGGCTGGCTCTGGGTGATCGCCGCCCGGCGGCTCGTCGACGCCCAGCGCGCCCGGGCCCGCGCCGAACGCACCGAACGGGCCGCCGCCGCGCCGCCGGAGCCCGCCGCCCCCGCGCCCTCCGCCGAGGAACGCGTGCTCGCGGGCCTGGAGTACGGGGAGGTGGGCGCCGCCCTCGACCGGATCTCGCCCGAGCTCGCCGAGGTCCTGCGGGCCACCGTCGTCGACGGTCTGACGACCCGCGAGACCGCCCGGCTGCTCGGCATACCCGAGGGCACCGTCAAGACCCGCGCCCTGCGCGCCCGCCGCGAACTGCGCGCCGCCCTCGGCGCCGGCCCGTATCCCCTGGGAGGCACCGCATGACGTCCCCCCGACCCGCCTCCGACTGGCACGTCACCGACGCGCTCGCTCTCCGGTACGCGGAGGGCTCGGCCCCCGAGACGGACGCCTGGTCCCTGGAGAAGCACGTCGAGTCCTGCTCCGCCTGCGCGGGCCGCGTCTCGGCCGCCGTCCGCGCGGGGGCCGCGGGCCCGGTCCTGGCCGCCGTACGGGCGGAGCTCCTGACCTCCGTGGAACACCGGCCGGCCGTCGCGCCGGCGGCCCCGGCGAGCCCTCTCGGGCGGTGGGCGCGGCTCTGGTGGGCCGCGGGGCCCGCGCTGCGCGGATCCTGGGTGGTGGCCGTGGCGCTCGTCCTGGGCGGTGCCTTCGCCCTGGCCTACGGCGCCGGGTTCCAGGGCGCGCGGAGCTGGCTGCTCGCCATGTCCCCGGTCCTCCCGCTCGGCGGGGTGGCCGTCTCGTACGGACGCCACGCCGACCCCCTGTACGAGATCACCGCCGCCACGCCCTCCGGCGGGCTGCGGCTGCTGCTCACCCGTACCGCCGCCGTGCTCGCCGTCTGTGTGCCGCTGCTGACCGCGGGCGGGGCGCTGCTGCCGCCGGTGGCCGGGTTCCCCGGGGCGGCCGCCTGGCTGCTGCCGGGGCTGGCACTGACTCTGGCGACCCTCGCGCTCGGCTCGTTCGTCGGCTGCCGGGCGGCGGCCGCGACCCTCGCCGGCGGGTGGCTGCTCGCCGTGACGGGCCCGCTCCTCGGACAGACGGGGGCGGGCACGGGCAGTGCCGCCGACGCGCTCGCCCGCTACTACTCCGGCCCTACGGCACAGGGGAGTTGGGCCGCCGCCGCACTCGCGTGCGCGGCCCTCCTCGTGCTGCGGCGCCGTTCCTTCGACCACTTGGAGACCCGGTGAACCACCCCGCCACGGTCGCGGTGACCGGACTGACCGTCCGCCACCGCCGTACCGTCGCCCTCGACGCGCTCGATCTGTCCCTCTCCCCCGGCGTCCACGGCCTGCTCGGCCCGAACGGCGCCGGGAAGACCTCGCTCATCCGGGTCCTCGCGACCGTCGCCGCGCCCACCTCCGGGCGGGTGGAGCTCCTCGGCGGGGACGTCGGGAGCCACCGTGAACGCACCGCGATCCGGCGCCGACTCGGCTACCTGCCCCAGGAGTTCGGCTACTACCCGGGGTTCACGGTCCGGGAGTTCGTCGCGTACGTGGCCTGGCTGAAGGAGGTGCCGGCGGACCAGGCCGCGGCGGCCGTGGAGCGGGCCGTCGAGCGCGTCGGGCTGGCCGACCGGATCGACGCGCGGATGAAGACGCTCTCGGGCGGCATGCTCCGGCGGGCGGGCATCGCCCAGGCCGTCGTGAACGAACCGGAGCTGCTGCTGCTCGACGAACCGACGGCGGGCCTGGACCCGGAGCAGCGCGTCGACTTCCGGGCGCTGCTGCGCGAGCTCGGCGCGGAGGCGACGGTGGTGGTCTCCACGCACCTGGTGGAGGACGTCGCCGCGGCGTGCAGCGAGGTCGCCCTGATCGAGGCGGGACGGCTCGCCTTCCGCGGCTCGACCGCCGAACTCGCCGCGCTCGGCGGCGAGTCGGCCGATCCCGGCGACACGACGACGAACGCGATCGAGCGCGGCTACACGGCCGCCCTCCGCACCCACCGCGAGCGCACCGGCACGCCCGGCGCCGGGCAGCGCGTGAAGGAGCCGCTCCGATGACCGCCACCCTCACCCCGCCCCGCGCGGAGAGGCCGGCGCCCGTGCGTGCGCCCGCCCCGCTGCGCTCCGAGCTGCGCCGCGGCCTCGGCCCCTGGGCCGGCGCCGCCGTCGCGCTCACCGTGCTCGTGACGATGTACGGCAAGGCGCCCGAATGGCAGGGCCGTTGGGCCGATGCGACCAACCTGCTCCACGTCGCCGCCGGACTGCTCTGCGGGCCCCTCGCGCTCGCGGCGGGCTGCTGGCAGGGCGGCCGGGACCGGCGGCGCGGGACGACGGAACTGTGGGAGTCCGTCCCCCGCTCCCCGCTGCGCCGCCTCCTGGTCACGGTCGCCCCGTCCGCGCTCTGGCCCGCCGCCGGGCTGCTGCTCGCCGACGCCGTCTGCCTCCTCGCCACCTGGCCGTACGTCTCCGCGGGGCGCCCCTACCTCGAACTCCTCGCCGCCGACGCGGTCGCCGTCGCCGCCCTCGGCGCGCTCGGCCATCTCGCCGGTCGGATCATCCGGTGGCGGCTGGCGGCTCCGCTGCTCGGGATCGTCGGGTACGTCGTCCTCGGGCTCGCCGCCTACACGACAGGTCCCGCGCGCTGGCTCGGCCCGGCGGGCGAGCACCAGTTCTTCTGGGACCGGCCGGTGTGGTGGTTCGGCCCGGCGTCGATGGCGTGGACGGCGGGGCTCGCGCTCGCCGCGCTCCTCGCGTACGGGCTGCGCCCGGCCCGCCTCCGGGTGCTCGCCCTGGTCCCGCTGGCCGTCGCGGTCGGCGCCGCCGCCCTGATCCTGCGGCTGCCGGCGGACGAGGGTCCGTGGCGCCAGGACCCGGCCCTGTCCCGGCAGGTCTGCGACGACGGCACGCCGCAGGTGTGCCTGACGGCGGTGGACGAGGGGCTGTTGCCCGATGTCTCGGCGGCTCTCGCCCCGCTGAACGCCCGCCTCAAGGGGGTGCCCGGCGCCCCGGTCCGCTGGGTGAGCGGCCTGGGCGGACCCGCGCGCCCCGGAGACGTCGCGCTGCCCGCCGTCCGGCAGGACGCGGTACGCGACCGGCTCGCCCACCCCGATCTGTTCCTCAACTCCGCCGTGAACTGGCTGTTCTCGGACTCCTGCCAACCCGGCGACGGCACAGGTCCGGACGCCGAGCGGGCGAGCACCGTCAACCTCGCCGTGATCGAGTGGCTGGCGCCGACCCCGGACGGCTACGGCCCCGACACCACCGCAGCCCAGCCCTACATCGACCGGCTGGAGGCCAAGTCCCCGGCCGAGCGGCGTGCTTACCTCACCCGCTTCCTGGCCGCGAACACCTGCCACCCGGACGAGGTGCCGATCCCGTGAGGCACTACCTGCGCTCCCGTGGCCTGCCCGGCGCGCTGGCCGCCCTGCTCGGCACGGCGGCGGCCGCCGCCTGGGCGGCCTGGTGGCTGGTGTCGCTGCCGGACTTCGACCACACGGCGCGGCTGCCGGTCGTGGTCCTCGGCCCGCTGCTCGCGGCGGGGGTGATCGGGACGAGTCTGCACACGCCGAGCGACGAGCTGGACCGTACGGCGGTACGGGCCTGGTGGCCCCGCCGTCTCGCGCACGTCCTCGCCCCGACCGCGCTGGCCGTGGCCCTGCTCGCGCTCGGGGTGCCGGGGCACGCAGAGGAGTTCGGCGCGCCCGCCGTCGTACGCAACACCCTGGGGCTGGTGGGCGTGGCGGCGGCCGCCGCCGCCCTCGTCGGTGCCCGGCTGAGCTGGCTGCCGCCGACCTTCTACGCGGGCGTGGTCTATCTGGCGGCGCCCTCCGGCGCGGACGGCGGCGCGGCGTGGTGGGCCTGGGTGACGCGCCCCGGCCCGGAGGGCGAGGCGTGGGCGGTCGCCGCCGTCGCCTTCGCGGCGGGTACGGCGCTGTACGCGTGGCGGGGCTCCCGGCGTACAGCCGGCGAGTCCTGAGCCTCCCGTCACCCCCGCGGCGCCGCCATCTCCGCGTACTGCCGCGCCAGGAAGGACCGGACGCGCGCGGGAACGTCCATCGACTCCGGGTCCAGGGCCCACTGGATCTGCGGGCCGTGCATGACGGCGATGTGCTCCTGGCCGACGGACCGGCAGTCGATGCCGGCGCGCAGCTCCCCGCGCCGCACGGCCTCCTCCGGCCCGGGTGATCCGCAGCCGTCGGCGATCCGGGCGACCCCGTGATTCCGGTCACTCGGTAACCGCGCGACTCCGTTAAGTGTTTGTCCCGGCCGCCCCCGCCCCGCGAGGATGGCCGGGACCGACTGCCGAGCCGAGAGCGGAGACATCGACGATGCCCTCCCCCGTGACCCTCGACCGCCGCGAAGGACCGTACGGAGAGGTCGTGCTGCGCCGCCGGGCCGAGCACTTCGAGATCATCGCCAACGGCACCTTCCTGATGGACACCTCCGACGGGCGCTCCGAGCGGCTGCTCGTCGACGCGGCCCTGGCCGCCCTGCCCGAGGAGTCCCGCTCCGGCGCCTCCGTCCTCGTCGGCGGCCTCGAGGTCGGCTTCTCCCTCGCGCACGCGGCGGCCGACCCGCGCTGGGGCCGGATCGCCGTCGCCGAGCGTGAGGGGGCGATCATCGACTGGCACCGGGAAGGGCCGCTCTCGTCGATCTCCGGGAGCGCGCTGGCCGATCCGAGGACCGTGATCCTGCACACGGACCTGGTGACCTACCTCCGCACCTCCTCCGACACCTACGACGCCCTCTGCCTGGACATCGACAACGGGCCGGACTGGACGGTCACCGAGGACAACGAAACCCTGTACTCGGCCGAGGGGTTGGCGGCCTGCGCGGCCCGCCTGAACCCCGGCGGCGTCCTCGCCGTATGGTCCGCACGCCCCTCGGTCGATTTCGAAGACTCGTTGCGGAATGCCGGATTCAGCGGGGTACGGACCGAAGAGATCCCCGTTGCCCGGGGCGTCCCCGACGCGGTCCACCTCGCCGTACGCCCCCGATAGCTCCTGGATAGCCGGGACACCACCCGTACCTCTAGGCTGCTGCACCGACATCGGCGACGCGAGGCGGGGCAATGGAGCAGACACACACCACTCACCACGGTGCGGCGGCCACTCCCGGGGCCCAGCGGCGGGTGCTCGTGGTCGAGGACGACGCGACGATCGTCGAGGCGATCTCCGCGCGGCTGCGCGCCGAGGGCTTTCTCGTCCAGACCGCGACGGACGGCCCCGCGGCCGTCGACGCCGCCGAGGCATGGCAGCCGGACCTGATGGTCCTGGACGTGATGCTCCCGGGCTTCGACGGCCTGGAGGTGTGCCGCCGGGTCCAGGCGCAGCGTCCCGTCCCCGTCCTCATGCTCACGGCACGGGACGACGAGACCGACATGCTGGTCGGGCTCGGCGTCGGCGCGGACGACTACATGACGAAGCCGTTCTCGATGCGCGAGCTCGCGGCCCGGGTGCACGTCCTGCTGCGCCGGGTCGAGCGGGCCGCGCAGGCGGCCGTCACCCCGCGCAGCGGGATCCTGCGCCTCGGCGAGCTGGAGATCGACCACGCGCAGCGCCGGGTCCGGGTGCGTTCCGAGGACGTGCACCTGACGCCGACCGAGTTCGACCTGCTGGTCTGTCTGGCGAGCACCCCGAGGGCGGTCCTCTCGCGCGAGCAGCTCCTCGCCGAGGTGTGGGACTGGGCGGACGCCTCCGGCACCCGGACCGTGGACAGCCACATCAAGGCGCTGCGCCGGAAGATCGGAGCCGAGCGCATCCGTACGGTCCACGGCGTGGGGTACGCGCTGGAGACCCCGGCGCCGTGAGCCGGCGGCCGGGGAGGCGCATCGTCATCTCGATCAAGACCAAGCTGGGGGCCCTGGTCGTCGGCGCGGTCCTGTTGACCTCGTGTCTCGCCCTGGTGGCGATCCGCACCTCCACCGAGTTCCGGTACATCACGATCTTCGCGATGATCGCGACGCTGCTGATCACCCAGTTCGTGGCGCAGTCCCTGACGGCTCCGCTCGACGAGATGACCACGGTGGCCGGATCGATCTCGCGCGGCGACTTCAGCCGCCGGGTGCGGGGCGCGGACCGGCGGGACGAGCTGGGCGACCTCGCCTCGACGATCAACCGCATGGCGGACGACCTGGAGGCCGTCGACCGGCACCGCAAGGAGCTGGTCGCCAACGTGTCGCACGAGCTGCGCACCCCGATCGCCGCGCTCCGGGCCGTCCTGGAGAACGTCGTGGACGGGGTGTCCGAGGCCGATCCGGAGACGATGCGCTCGGCGCTGAAGCAGACGGAGCGGCTGGGCCGGCTGGTGGAGACGCTGTTGGACCTGTCACGTCTTGACAACGGTGTCGTCACGCTGAAGGCAAGCCGTTTCGAGGTCTGGCCGTACCTGTCGGGCGTACTGCGGGAGGCGAACCTGGCGGCGTCCCAGCGCGGCCTGTTCTCCACCTCGGGGCTGCACAACCGTACGGACGTGCATCTGCACCTGGACGTGTCGCCGCCCGAGCTGGTCGCCCACGCGGACGCGGAGCGGCTCCACCAGGTGATGGCCAATCTGATCGACAACGCGGTGAAGCACTCGCCGCCGCACGGCCGGGTCACGGTCCGGGCCCGGCGCGGACCGTATCCGGACTCGCTGGAGCTGGAGGTCGAGGACGAGGGCCCCGGCATCCCGGAGTCGGAGCGGCACAAGGTCTTCGAGCGGTTCAACCGCGGCACGGCGGCGCACCGGCAGGGTCCGGGCAGCGACGGCGGCACCGGGCTCGGGCTCGCGATCGCCCGCTGGGCCGTGGATCTGCACGGTGGCGGGATCGGCGTGGCCGAATCGTCACGCGGCTGCCGCATCCGGGTCACTCTTCCGGGCAGCCTTCCCCCAAGAGATTGACGTAGGGTTCGAACCGGAAGAGCACGTTCTGCGTGTAGGTGAGCGGGACCTGCGTGCACGTGAACGAGGTGCGATCAGGGATGCGGTCGAAGAGGGCCGTGCCCCCGCTTTTCCGTACCCTCACACGTTCGGAACCGCGTTTGTTTCCCGCCATTCACGGTCCCGAAACACCTCGCCAAGTGTGACTTGCGCGACGTTGGAGTGCCCGGCCTGCACCTCCCGGCCGGGTAGGCGTAGCCTTTATTTCCGCTGTCCATCACCTTGTGAAGCGGAAGAGGGCGGTTGCCGCCGTGTCGTCTCAGTCCCCCAGTACCCCGAGCTCCCCGACCGACCAAGACGGGCAGGGTCAGAACCCTGCAGCCGCCTTCGGTGCCAACGAGTGGCTCGTCGACGAGATCTACCAGCAGTACCTCCAGGACCCGAATTCGGTCGATCGTGCCTGGTGGGACTTCTTCGCCGACTACAAGCCGGGAGCGTCGGCGACCCCGACCGCCCCGGCCCCCACCACGACCACTCAGAGCGCGCCCGCAGCGCCGCAGGCGGGCCCCGCACAGGCCGCACCTGCCGCTCCGGCGGCCGCTCAGGCCTCCGTGCCCGCTCCGGCGCCGGCTCCCGCCGCGGCTCCGGCTCCGGCTCCGGCTCCGGCCAAGCCCGTCGCGGCCCCGGCCGCCCCGGTCGCCGCCAAGCCCGCCGCCGCTCCGGCGCCGGTCAAGGCCCAGGAGGCCACCACGGCCCCCGTCGGCCCCGAGCTGGTCACGCTGCGCGGTCCCGCCGCCGCGGTCGCGAAGAACATGAACGCCTCGCTGGAGGTGCCGACGGCCACGTCCGTCCGCGCCGTCCCGGTGAAGCTGCTCTTCGACAACCGGATCGTGATCAACAACCACCTGAAGCGTGCCCGGGGCGGGAAGATCTCCTTCACGCACCTCATCGGCTACGCGATGGTGCAGGCGATCAAGGCCATGCCGTCGATGAACTACTCCTTCGCGGAGAAGGACGGCAAGCCGACCCTGGTCAAGCCGGAGCACGTCAACTTCGGTCTCGCGATCGACCTGGTGAAGCCCAACGGCGACCGCCAGCTCGTCGTCGCGGGCATCAAGAAGGCCGAGACGCTCAACTTCTTCGAGTTCTGGCAGGCGTACGAGGACATCGTCAAGCGGGCCCGCGTGGGCAAGCTGACGATGGAGGACTTCACCGGCGTCACGGTCTCCCTGACCAACCCCGGCGGCCTCGGCACCGTCCACTCCGTGCCGCGTCTGATGCCCGGACAGTCGGTCATCATGGGCGTCGGCTCGATGGACTACCCGGCCGAGTTCCAGGGCACGTCGCAGGACACCCTGAACAAGCTGGGCATCTCGAAGGTCATGACCCTGACCTCGACGTACGACCACCGGGTCATCCAGGGTGCCGCCTCCGGCGAGTTCCTGCGCGTCGTCGCGAACTACCTCCTCGGCGAGCAGGGCTTCTACGACGACATCTTCAAGGCGCTGCGCATCCCCTACGAGCCGGTCCGCTGGCTCAAGGACATCGACGCGTCGCACGACGACGACGTCACCAAGGCCGCGCGCGTCTTCGAGCTCATCCACTCCTACCGGGTCCGCGGCCACGTCATGGCCGACACCGACCCGCTGGAGTACAAGCAGCGCAAGCACCCCGACCTGGACATCACCGAGCACGGCCTCACCCTGTGGGACCTTGAGCGGGAGTTCGCGGTCGGCGGCTTCGCCGGCAAGTCGATGATGAAGCTCCGCGACATCCTCGGCGTCCTGCGCGACTCGTACTGCCGCACCACCGGCGTCGAGTTCATGCACATCCAGGACCCGAAGCAGCGCAAGTGGATCCAGGACCGCGTCGAGCGCCCCCACGCCCGTGTGGAGCGCGAGGAGCAGCTGCGGATCCTGCGCCGCCTGAACGCCGCCGAGGCCTTCGAGACCTTCCTGCAGACGAAGTACGTCGGCCAGAAGCGCTTCTCCCTGGAGGGCGGCGAGTCCGTCATCCCGCTGCTCGACGCGGTCATCGACTCGGCCGCCGAGTCGCGCCTCGACGAGGTCGTCATCGGCATGGCCCACCGCGGCCGTCTGAACGTCCTCGCGAACATCGTGGGCAAGTCGTACGCGCAGATCTTCCGCGAGTTCGAGGGCAACCTCGACCCGAAGTCGATGCACGGCTCCGGCGACGTCAAGTACCACCTGGGCGCCCAGGGCACCTTCACCGGTCTCGACGGCGAGCAGATCACGGTCTCCCTGGCCGCCAACCCCTCGCACCTGGAGGCGGTCGACCCGGTCCTGGAAGGCATCGTCCGCGCCAAGCAGGACGTCATCAACAAGGGCGGCACGGACTTCACCGTCCTGCCGGTCGCCCTCCACGGTGACGCGGCCTTCGCCGGCCAGGGCGTCGTGGCCGAGACCCTGAACATGTCGCAGCTGCGGGGCTACCGCACCGGCGGCACGGTCCACATCGTCATCAACAACCAGGTGGGCTTCACCGCCGCCCCGGAGTCCTCGCGTTCCTCGATGTACGCGACCGACGTGGCCCGCATGATCGAGGCGCCGATCTTCCACGTGAACGGTGACGACCCGGAGGCCGTGGTCCGCGTCGCGCGGCTCGCCTTCGAGTTCCGCCAGACGTTCAACAAGGACGTGGTGATCGACCTCATCTGCTACCGCCGCCGCGGTCACAACGAGGGCGACAACCCGCAGTTCACCAACCCGCAGATGTACAACCTGATCGACAAGAAGCGTTCGGTGCGCAAGCTGTACACCGAGTCGCTCATCGGTCGCGGCGACATCACCCTCGAAGAGGCGGAGCAGGCGCTCCAGGACTTCCAGGGCCAGCTGGAGAAGGTGTTCGCGGAGGTCCGCGAGGCCACCGCCGCCCCGGCCGCGGCGACCGTGCCGGACGCCCGCGCCGAGTTCCCGGTCGGCGTCATCACCGCGGTCTCCCAGGAGGTCGTGAAGCGGATCGCCGAGTCGCAGGTCAGCATCCCGGAGCGGATCACGGTCCACCCGCGTCTGATGCCCCAGATGCAGCGCCGCGCCGCCTCCATCGACGACGGCACCATCGACTGGGGCTTCGGCGAGACCCTCGCCATCGGCTCCCTGCTGATGGAGGGCACCCCGGTCCGGCTCTCCGGCCAGGACTCCCGCCGCGGCACCTTCGGCCAGCGCCACGCGGTCCTGGTGGACCAGGAGACCGGCGAGGACTACACCCCGCTGCTCTACCTGGCCGAGGACCAGGCCCACTACAACGTCTACGACTCGCTGCTCAGCGAGTACGCGGCGATGGGCTTCGAGTACGGCTACTCGCTGGCCCGCCCGGACTCCCTGGTCGTCTGGGAGGCCCAGTTCGGTGACTTCGTCAACGGCGCGCAGACCGTCGTCGACGAGTTCATCTCCTCGGCCGAGCAGAAGTGGGGCCAGACCTCCGGCGTCACGCTGCTCCTGCCGCACGGCTACGAGGGCCAGGGCCCGGACCACTCGTCCGCGCGCCCGGAGCGCTTCCTCCAGATGTGCGCCCAGGACAACATGACGGTCGCCATGCCGACGCTGCCGTCGAACTACTTCCACCTGCTGCGCTGGCAGGTGCACAACCCGCACCACAAGCCGCTCATCGTCTTCACCCCGAAGTCGATGCTGCGTCTGAAGGCCGCGGCGTCGAAGGTGGAGGAGTTCACCACCGGCGGCTTCCGCCCGGTGATCGGCGACGCGACGGCGAACCCGGCGGACGTCCGCAAGGTCGTCTTCTGCGCGGGCAAGGTCTACTACGACCTGGAGGCCGAGCGTCAGAAGCGGGGCGACACGGAGACCGCGATCATCCGTCTCGAGCGTCTGTACCCGCTGCCGGGTGCCGAGCTCCAGGCCGAGATCGCCAAGTACCCGAACGCCGCGAAGTACATCTGGGCGCAGGAGGAGCCGGCGAACCAGGGTGCCTGGCCGTTCATCGCGCTCAACCTGATCGACCACCTGGACCTGGCGGTCGGCGCGGACATCCCGGCGGGCGAGCGCCTGCGCCGGATCTCGCGTCCGCACTCCTCCTCCCCGGCGGTCGGCTCGGCCAAGCGCCACCAGGCGGAGCAGCAGCAGCTGGTCAACGAGGTCTTCGACGCCTGATCGACCACTCCGTACGCGTACGGAAGGAGGCCCGGAACCCCGAGAGGGGTGCCGGGCCTCCGGCGTTTCCGGATTGCCTATCCTGGTCGCATGTACTTCACCGACCGTGGCATCGAGGAACTGGAGAAGCGGCGCGGCGAGGAGGAGGTCACCTTCGAGTGGCTCGCCGAGCAGCTGCGGACGTTCGTCGACCTCAACCCCGACTTCGAGGTGCCGGTCGAGCGCCTCGCGACCTGGCTGGCCCGTCTGGACGACGACGAGGACGAGGACGAGTAGGAGGCTCCGCTCCCCCGTCAGCGGTCCCGCAGTCGGTCGTAGGCCAGTCCGAGCGCGCCGTGCGCGACGAGCAGCGCCCCCGCCGTCGTCCAGCCGCCGCTGCGCCGGCCGATCCCCCAGACCAGCAGCGGCACGCCCGCCGCGAGTTGCGCCCCGCCCAGCACCCGCGCCCTGGGGCCGCGCAGGTACGGGCCGAGGGGCCCCTCCTCCACCGCGTCCAGCTCGGCCCGCACCGCATCGCTTCCCCAAGCTCTCAGCTTCGTTCGAGCAGGGGAGACCCCAGCGCCCGGCCATTCGAGCTGCTCGGCTCCCTGCGCGAGGGCGACGGAGCGGAGCCGGTCGGCGTTGTCGCCGGGGACGAGTCCGGTCGGCAGGGCGAGGCCGGTGCGGGCGAGGACCGCGACGACACCGACGAGCCGACGGTGGGCGTCGGCCTCCGGGTCGGGTTCGGTGAGCGGTTCCAGGGCCTGCACGTCCAGGACGGGGTCGAGGGCGAGCCTTGCGGCGAACGTACGCATGGCCTCGTCCTCGCCGACGGGCGTGCCGTCCGCGAGCCAGGTGTAGCCGACGGTGCGGCGGAAGCCCGCGGCGAGCGTGATCCCGGCCCGGTCGCGGTCCCACCACAGGGCGAGGACGGGCCAGGTCGCGGCGGAGACGGCGAGGGCGGTGGCCCAGCCGGTGACGACCTGTTCGACGGGCTCCCCGCCGTGGAGCCAGGGCTTCCCCTCCGGTACGAGCACGCTCCAGTCGTCGCCCGCGGGGGCGAGGAGCAGCTGTTCCCGCAGGAGCTGGGCCGGCGGCCTGACCGCCGGGGGGTCGGCACGGCAGAGCAGCAGCGCCCCTGAGGGGCTCGATCCGGATGTCGCGTTCATGCCCCCACGCTAGCCAATTTGTCCGTATACGGCGGTGATTGCCCCCGCGCATCAGGGAAGAGTCAGGGTTGACTTCCCCCGACCGCGATATATCGTGTCTATCGAGAGTCGCGATATGTTGCGTTGCCGAAACGGGAGGTCAGCACCATGACAGAGTGGTCCGTCACCGAGCCGACGAAACTTGCCCCGGCCGCCCCCGTGACGCGCCTGCAGGTCCGCATCGTCAACGGCACGGTGAACGTGGTGGGGACGGACGAGAGTTCCGCCCGCGTCGAGATCTCCGAGATCGAGGGCCCGCCGCTGATCGTGACGCAGGACGGCTCCACCCTGACCGTGACCTACGAGGACCTTCAGTGGAAGAACCTCCTCAAGTGGTTCGACCGCAAGGGGCACCGGCGCCGGGCCGTCGTCTCCGTCGCCGTCCCCGCGGGCGTCGACGTCGAGGTCGGCGCGGTCGACGCCGAGGCGGTCGTCTCCGGCATCAGAGGGCGTACGGAGGTCCGCGGCGTCACGGGCGACACGACCCTCGTCGGGCTCTCCGGTCCGGTCCGCGCCGAGACCGTCTCCGGAAGCCTGGAGGCCCAGTCGGTCACGGGCGCGCTGCGGATCACCTCGGTGACGGGCGCCGTCACGGTGATCGAGGGCGCGGGCGGTTCCGTGAAGGCCGAGACCGTCAGCGGGGACATGGTCATCGACCTCGACCCGGGCGAGCTCGACGGGCCGCCCGCCGACATCCGGCTCACCAGCGTCTCCGGCCAGGTCGCCATCCGGCTGCCGCATCCGGCCGACGCCCGGGTGGAGGCGAGCACGACGAGCGGCTCCGTGTCGAACGCCTTCGAGGATCTGCGGGTGACCGGTCAGTGGGGCACCAAGTCCGTCACCGGCACCCTGGGTTCCGGGCGGGGCACGCTCAAGGCGACCACCGTCTCCGGCTCCATCGCCCTGCTCCGCCGCCCCGAGGCGGCCGAGGACACCGAGTCCGCCGCCGCCCCCACCACGTCCTCCTCCGCGACCGGAAAGGTGCTCTGACATGTCGCCCGTCTTCGCCCATGGCCGCCTCCGCCTCTACCTGCTCAAGCTGCTCGACGAAGCCCCCCGCCACGGCTACGAGGTGATCCGGCTCCTGGAGGAGCGCTTCCAGGGGCTGTACGCCCCCTCGGCCGGCACGGTCTACCCGAGACTCGCCAAGCTGGAGGTCGAAGGCCTCGTCACCCACGCCAGCGAGGGCGGCCGGAAGGTCTACTCGATCACCGACGCGGGCCGCGCCGAGCTGGCCGGCCGCGGGGCCGAACTGACCGACCTGGAGCGGGAGATCCGCGACTCGGTCTCGGAGCTGGCCGCCGAGATCCGCGACGACGTGCGCGGTGCGGCCGGCCGGGTGCGCAGCGAGATGCGCGCCGCGGCGGGCCAGACGCGGAAGGCGGAGGGCTCGTCGTTCGCCGACGCCAAGGAGGAGCTTCGCCGGGCGAAGCACGAGTGGAAGGAACAGGCCCGCCAGGCCAAGGCGGAGGCCCAGTCGGCCCGCCATCAGGCGAAGGAGTTCCAGCGCATCGCCCAGCAGGTCCAGGAGGAGGTCCAGGACCGCTTCTCGCGGGGCGACTGGCCCAAGGGAGTCTGGGAGGGCCTCTCGGACATCACGGCGCAACTCGGTGGCCTGGTGGCGGGCACGACACATCCGAAGGCGGCGGCCCAGGCGGCCGACGCCGCGGGAACCGCCGGTGCCACGAGAGAGGGCGCGGCGTCCGACCCCGTCGACGAGGCCGGGCGGGCGCCGGAGTGGGCGCGTGACACGGAGGGTTCGGGTGATCCGGGACGCGATCTCGACCGGCTGCTCGACCGCTTCCGGGACGAGATCCGCGACGCGGCCCGTGACCACGGGGTGAGCGGGGAGCAGCTGGCCGAGACCCGCCGCCATCTGTCGACGGCGGCGGTCCGGATCACGGACGTGCTGAACCCGCGGCGCACGAGCTGAGCGAGCCGGGTCAGCCCCGGGTGGCGGTGACCGTCACCCGGGCACCCGGGACCGCGAGGATCCAGGCCCTCCCCCGGTCCTTGCGGAGGACGAGCGCCCCGCCCCGGGCCGTCACCCGCCAGTCGCCGGGCGGGAGCGAGAGCTCGGTGACGCGGGGACCGCGCCGCCCCGCGGAGTCGTACGACAGGCGGTAGACGCCCGTCGCCGCGTCGTAGGCCGCGGCGCGGACCGTGCCGGCGACCGCCTCCGCGTACGGCTCGGCGGTCAGTTCCTTGTTCGTGCGGAAGGCGCCGGTGCCGTCCACCGCGCAGTACCCGCCGCCGTAGCACCACTCCCAGCCCGCCCAGCCCGAGCTGTAGCGGCCGAGGGAGGACATCGCCTCGCGGTAGAAGCGGTTCATGTTCGGCAGGGAGTTGTTGAGCGGGCCCCACTCCCCCACCACCACGGGCACCTTGTACTCCTTGGGGTACAGGGTGACGGCCTGCTCGTAGTTCTCGACCCAGCGGGCGGCGGGGTCGTAGTCGGTGCCTGCCTCCATGCCGGCGTTGTAGAAGTGCGGCGCGTAGACGATCCGGGGGTCGTCGATCCGTCCGAGTCCGGTGGGCACGCCCTCGCCCACGATGGGGGTCGGCTCGACGAAGATCCAGGTGTCCGGGTCGACCGAACGGATGGTGTCCGCCATCCGGTTGTACATCGGGGTCAGCTGCTCGCGTTCGATGCGGCGGGCCGCCGTGGCCAGGTCCTCGCCCTCCCCCATCTCGCCCATCGGCTCGTTGATCAGGTCGTAGCCGAGGACGGCCGGGTGGTCCTCGAAGCGGTCGGCGAGCACCCGCCACATGCGGGCCTGGGCGAGCCTGAGGTCCTCGTCCTCGTACAGGTGGGTGAAGGCCCGCTGGACGGCCGGTTCGAAGTACTCGGAGAACCAGTCGTCGGGGTGCGGGGTGAAGGGCAGGCCGTCGGTCCTGGTCGCCCACTCGGGGATGCCCCGATGGCCGAAGGCCGGGCCGAAGACGTCCTGGTGGGCGTCGAGGAGCACCTTGACGTCGTGCTTCTCGGCCCAGCCCAGGATCCGTTCGATCTTGCGCAGATAGGCCTGGCTGTACTGGCCGGGGCGGGGCTCCAGGTCGTCCCAGAAGACGAGGAGGCGGGCGAAGTTGAAGCCCTTGGCGCGCATGTCGCGGATGTGCTTCTCGGTGATCGCGGAGAGGGCTGCGTCGCCGCTGTTCGCCTTGTCCGCGAGGTTCCAGCCGCGCAGGGTGAGGGTGCGGCCGTGCTCGTCGGTGAGCGCGGGTATGCCGTCACCGCCCGCGCCCCCGGTCTCGGCATGGGCGGCCGTCGGGGTGAGCAGCGCGGCGACGACGGCACTCGCCACAAGGGTGGTTCGCAACAAGGAAGACCTCCGGCACGAGGATGTGAGAGATGTTCATGTTTCGTTGCCGGAGATCCCATCAGCACGACTGACGAGTCATCAAGAGGTCGTGAGGACGATCTTTCCGAAGAGCTCGCCGGAGGCCATCTTCTCGAAGCCCTCGCGGGCCCGGTCCAGCGGCAGGACCTCGTCGACGACCGGCCGGACGCCCGTGGCCGCGCAGAACGACAGCAGGTCCTCCAGCTCGTCCTTGGAGCCCATGGTCGAGCCGACGACCTTCAGCTCCAGGAAGAAGATCCGGGTCAGCTCGGCGTGCGCGGGCCGGTCCCCGCTCGTGGCGCCCGAGATGACCAGGGTGCCGCCCGGCCGCAGCGACTTGACCGAGTGCGACCAGGTCGCGGCGCCGACGGTCTCGATGACCGCGTCCACGCGCTGCGGCAGCCGCGCCCCCGGCTCGTACGCCTCGACGGCGCCGAGCTCGACGGCGCGCTTACGCTTGGCCTCGTCGCGGCTGGTGGCGAAGACTCGCAGGCCCGCCGCCTTGCCGAGGGCGATCGCGGCGGTGGCCACGCCGCCGCCCGCGCCCTGCACGAGCACCGAGTCCCCGGGCCGTACACCGGCGTTGGTGAAGAGCATGCGGTACGCGGTGAGCCAGGCGGTGGGCAGGCAGGCGGCCTCCTCGAAGGAGAGCTCCTTCGGCTTGGGCAGCACGTTCCAGCGGGGCACGGTCACCCGCTCGGCGAACGTGCCCTGGTACCGCTCGGTGAGGATGGAGCGGGGCTCGTCCGGCCCGACGCCGTGGCCGGTCTGGCCGATCACGGAGTGCAGGACGACCTCGTTGCCGTCCTCGTCGATGCCGGCGGCGTCGCAGCCGAGGATCATCGGCAGCTTCTCCTCGGGCAGTCCGACCCCGCGCAGCGACCACAGGTCGTGGTGGTTGAGCGAGGCGGCCTTGACGGTGACGGTGGTCCAGCCGGGCCGGACCTCGGGCTCGGGGCGTTCGCCCAATTCGAGCCCGTTCAGGGGCTGGTCGCGGTCGATTCGGGCAGCGTAGGCAGCGAACATGGCCCCGACCCTAGGGTCGGACAGGCGTGTGGCGGAACCACGCACCCGTGTGACACATACCTCCGCCGTGCGCGACGAGGCCGCGCCCCCGCCTACGCGGCGAGACCGGCCCCGGCCCACGCGACGAGGCCCGTCCCGACGTACACGACAGGGCCCCGTCCCGGCGGTGCGGAACGGGGCCCTGTCGGGGCTCAGGTGCGGGCTCAGCGGCGCGCGATGCCCTCCGCGCGGGCGGCGGCGGCGACCGCGGCCGCGACGGCCGGGGCGACCCGCTCGTCGAACGGCGACGGGATCACGCAGTCGGCGGCGAGCTGGTCGCCCACCACGTCCGCGATCGCGTTCGCCGCGGCGATCTTCATGCCCTCGGTGATCCGGGAGGCCCGGACCTGGAGCGCGCCGGCGAAGATGCCGGGGAACGCGAGGACGTTGTTGATCTGGTTCGGGTAGTCCGAACGCCCGGTCGCCACGACGGCCGCGTACTTGTGCGCGACGTCGGGGTGGACCTCGGGGTTCGGGTTGGCCATGGCGAACACGAAGGCGTTCGGGGCCATGGAGGCGACGGCCGCCTCGGGGACCGTTCCGCCGGAGACGCCGATGAAGACGTCCGCGCCGGCGAGGGCGGTCTCCAGGGAGCCGGTCAGGCCCGCCTTGTTCGTGATCTCGGCGAGCTCGCGCTTGACGTCGGTGAGGTCCTCGCGGTCGCGGCTCACGATGCCCTTGCGGTCGGCGACGGCGACGTCACCGAGGCCGGCCTCCAGCAGGAACTTGGCGATGGCGACACCGGCCGCACCGGCGCCGGAGATGACCGCGCGCAGGTCGCCGAGGGTCCGGTCGGTCAGCTTCGCCGCGTTGCGGAGGGCGGCGAGGGTGACGATCGCGGTGCCGTGCTGGTCGTCGTGGAAGACGGGGATGTCGAGGCGCTCCTGGAGCTTGCGCTCGATCTCGAAGCACCGCGGCGCCGAGATGTCCTCCAGGTTCACGCCGCCGAAGGACGGGGCGAGCCGGACGACCGTCTCGACGATCTCGTCGGCGTCGGTGGTGGCGAGGGCGATCGGGACCGCGTCCACGCCGCCGAACTGCTTGAAGAGGATGGCCTTCCCCTCCATGACCGGGAGGGAGGCCTCCGGGCCGATGTCGCCGAGGCCGAGCACCGCCGTACCGTCGGTCACGACGGCCACGACCTGGGACTTCCAGGTGTAGTCGTTGACCAGCTCGGGCTGCTCGGCGATCGCGGTGCACACCTTGGCGACGCCGGGCGTGTACGCGAGGGACAGGTCGTCCTTGTCCCGGAGGGGAACGGTGGCCTGCACGGCCATCTTGCCGCCCCGGTGAAGGGCGAAGACAGGATCGAAGGGCTCGGGTGCCCCATCCGTACCACTGTCATTGCGAGGATTGACGATCTCCGCTGCCATTGGGAAGACCCCTTAAGTCTGTTTCATTTGAGGGTGGCCACTCCTGGTTGAGGAGGGGTGGGGAGGCACCGCGGCCGCCTTGTCTGGCAGCCGCGCGGGCGCGCCGCACAACGCGCCCTGAGCCCCGGATGAGGGGTGTAAGGATCCTTCTTACCGGACGGACGGCACCGCAGACGAGTCCATAACCGCTCGGTGACGCGACTCATACCGAGTGCATCCGGACACGGACGGAGCGCGACACGTCACCCGTTGTCCCGATAGATACTCACCACACCCGAATGGCCGCCTTCGGCTCGTCCGAATGGCGAGATCTACCGGAGATTTTCCGGTGACGGGGAAGGGATTCCGAAGAAGGTCCGGCCTTGATGTACCGGCCTGTCGTGATTCGGGGGTCACCCGTTACCCGATTTTGACATCCATGGCCGTCGGTTTGAGGCGGTCCGAATGGCAAGATGCCGTAATCACACGAGGTCGCGGCACTCGAAGACGCGTACGCGACCTACTGGCAACTCCCTCACACGCCGGAGGAACCCGACCATGACCGCACGCGCCACGCGCTGTACGACCGCCGCCAAGACCCGCACGTCCCGTCTTGCCGCGGTCGCCGCCATCGCGGTCGCCGGCTCGATGCTGCTGACCGCCTGTGGCGACCAGACCGAGGGCGGTTCCGCGACGCCGACGAAGGACGGCGGCTCCGCGCCGCCCGCCAACGCCGCACCGCTCTTCTCCAAGCTCCCGGCCGACATCCAGAAGGCCGGCGTGATCAAGGTCGGTACGGACGCCTCGTACGCCCCGATGGAGTTCACCGAGGGCGGCAAGATCGTCGGCGTCGACCCCGACATCGCCGCGGCCCTGAGCAAGCAGCTCGGCGTCGAGTTCAGGTTCACCTCCGGCACCTTCGACGGTCTGATCACCTCGATCTACACCGGCCGCCAGGACCTGATCATGTCCTCGATGACGGACAACAAGAAGCGCCAGGAGGGCCTGGACGACAACGGGAAGAAGATCGGCAAGGGCATCGACTTCGTCGACTACTTCAGCTCCGGCGTCTCCCTGCTGGTCAAGAAGGGCAACCCGCAGGGCATCAACTCCCTCGACGACCTCTGCGGCAAGACCGTGGCCGTCCAGCGCGGCACGATCTACGAGGACACCTTCAAGGCCCAGGCCGCGAAGTGCGGCGCGAACAAGCTGACGATCCAGGCGTTCGACACCGACGCCGAGGCCCAGACCCGCGTCAAGGCCGGCGGCGCCGTGGCCGACCTCAACGACTACCCGGTGGCCGCGTACATCGCGAAGACCTCGGGCGGCGGCAACGACTTCGAGGTCGTCGGCAGCCAGAGCGACGTCGGCCTCTTCGGCATCGGCGTCTCGAAGGAGAACACCCAGCTGCGCGACGCCGTCAAGGAGGCGCTCGACGCGATCATCAAGGACGGCACCTACGCCGATGCCCTGAAGAAGTGGGACGTCGAGGACAGCGCCGTGAAGTCGGCCACCGTCAACGCCGGCAAGTGACCTCCCCGCTCCACTGAAGGGCAGTCGTCATGACTGACAAGATCAGCAAGGATCCGGCCGCCGCTCCGGCCGGGTCCGGCGCCTCGGGCTCCCCGTACGAGGCGATCAAGGCCATCCCCGTGCGGCACTACGGGCGCTGGATCAGCGCCGTCGTGGTCGTCGCACTGCTCGGCTGGCTCGTCTACGCCTTCTCCCAGGGCAACATCATCTGGGACACGGTGTGGGACAAGGTGTTCGACCCGTCGGTCATCAGCGGCCTGTGGAACACGATCATCATCAGCGTCGCGTCCATGGCCCTCGGCCTCGTCCTCGGCGTCCTCTTCGCCGTGATGCGGCTGTCGAAGAACCCGGTGACCGGTGCGGTCGCCTGGCTCTACATCTGGTTCTTCCGCGGCACCCCGGTCTACGTCCAGCTGCTCGTCTGGTTCAACCTGTCGCTGATCTTCGAGTACATCGACCTCGGGCCGATCTACAAGAACGAGACCGTGGACGTCATGACGCCGTTCATGGTGGCGCTGCTCGGCCTCGGCCTCAACGAGGGCGCCTACATGGCGGAGATCGTCCGCGCGGGCATCCAGTCGGTCGACGAGGGCCAGACCGAGGCGGCGCATGCGCTCGGCATGTCCCAGACGAAGACGATGGGCCGCATCGTGCTCCCGCAGGCCATGCGGGTCATCGTGCCGCCGACGGGCAACGAGTTCATCAACATGCTGAAGACCTCGTCGCTGGTCTCGGCCGTGCAGTACACCGAGCTGCTGCGGGCCTCCTCGAACATCGGCAGCACGGCCGGTGCCGTGATGGAGATGCTCTTCGTCGCCTCGATCTGGTACCTGGCGCTGACCAGCGTGTTCAGCGTCGGCCAGTACTACCTGGAGCGCCGCTTCGCCCGCGGTTCGACCCGTAACCTGCCGCCCACCCCGTGGCAGCGGGTCAAGACGAACCTGACCACGTTCAAGCGTTCCCCGGAGGCATCGGCATGACCGGTCAGCCCATGGTCAAGGCGGAGGGCGTCCACAAGTCGTACGGCGCCGCCCACATCCTCCGCGGTATCGACCTCGAGGTGCAGAACGGCGAGGTCTTCTGCCTCGTCGGCCCGTCCGGCTCCGGCAAGTCGACCTTCCTCCGGTGCATCAACCACCTGGAGCGGGTCGACGGCGGCCGGCTCTCGGTCGACGGCCAGCTGGTCGGCTACCGGGAGAAGAACGGCAAGCTCTACGAGCTGAAGGACAGCGAGGTCGCGGCCCAGCGCCGGGACATCGGCATGGTCTTCCAGCGCTTCAACCTGTTCCCGCACATGACGGCCCTGGCCAATGTCATGGAAGCGCCGATCCAGGTGAAGGGCGAGACCAAGGCCGTGGCCCGCGAGCGGGCCGAGCGGCTGCTGGACCGGGTCGGCCTGGCCGACAAGGCCGGGAGCTACCCCACGCAGCTCTCCGGCGGCCAGCAGCAGCGTGTCGCCATCGCCCGCGCGCTGGCGATGGAGCCGAAGCTGATGCTCTTCGACGAGCCGACGTCGGCGCTCGACCCGGAGCTCGTGGGTGACGTCCTGGACGTCATGCGGGACCTGGCCGAGTCGGGCATGACGATGATCGTCGTCACGCACGAGATGGGCTTCGCCCGTGAGGTCGGCGACTCGCTGGTCTTCATGGACGGCGGCGTGGTCGTCGAGTCGGGCAACCCGCGGGACGTCCTGGGCAACCCGCAGCACGACCGGACGAAGGCGTTCCTGTCCAAGGTGCTCTGACACGGGACAGGAAAGGGGCGGTACGGGGTCACCCGTACCGCCCTTTCCCTCTTTCGGGTTACCGGGCTACTTCACGGCGAGGAGCAGGGTGTCGGAGGGCGACGCCCACACCGGGCGGGCCTCGCCGAAGCCGGCGGCGCGGAGGGTGTCCGCGTGCCAGCGGGCGGAGGGCATGTCGCCGTCGGCGTGCTCGCCGTAGATCTCGAAGCGGCGGGCGGTGGGCTCGGCGAGGGCCGGGTCCTTCGCGGCCTCGGCCCACCACGCGGCCCAGTCCAGGGCGCCGCCGGCCTTGGCCCTGTCCATGACGGCATGCCGGTGCGCCCGCTCGGCGGCGTTGATGCGGGGCGTGCTCTCGTCGATCATGTGGTCGGCGTTCATGAAGACGCCGCCGTCCCGGACGAGACCGGCGACCTGCCCGTAGAGGGCGGTCAGGGGCTCGCTGTGGAGCCAGTGGAGTGCGGTGGCGGTGAGGACGGCGTCGTACGAGTCGTGGGGCAGCCGCGCGACCCACGCGGGGTCCTTGAGGTCGGCGGTCACGAAGGTGACGCGCTCGTCGCCCGCGAAGTACCCCTCGGCGATGGCGAGGAGCGCCGGGTCGAGGTCGACACCGGTACTGGTCGCCTCCGGGAACCTCTGGAGGAGCCGATCCGTGATACTTCCCGTACCGCACGCGAGGTCGAGCACGCGGGGCTTCGGTCCCACAACGGCCTCGACCATGTCGAGCATCACCCGGAACCGCTCCTCACGGTCCGGCATGTACCACTCCTGCTGACGGTCCCAGCTCTGCTGCCAGCCCGCCCAGTCGGTTCCGGTCATCGCCGTACCCTCCCCGCTTCGTAATACCCTCGATAGGGGAACAGCCGTTACCCCTTCCGACCGAGACACTAGCCCGCCGGAGTAAGGACTACAAGTGGAACTGGCCTATTACTCGGATTACGCCGTGCGTCTGGTCAACACCGAGGAGCCGGCCCGTAACAAGGACGCCCTGACCTCCGTCGAGGTGATCCGGGAGCTCTTCGGCCCGGCCACCCAGATGGCCCGGCGGGCGACCGACTCCGACGTGACCCGCTTCCGGTCGGTACGCACCCGCCTGCGGGCCGTCTTCACCGCGGCCGACGAGGGCGACCACACGGGGGCCGTGGACCTGCTGAACTCGCTGCTGCTGGAGTTCCCGGTCAGCCCGCAGATCTCCGGCCACGACACCCTCGACGAGGACGGCCGGCCCCGCTGGCACATGCACCTCGCCGACCACCCCTCGAACGCGACCGCGGGCTACGCCGCGATCGCGGCGATGGGCCTCGCCTTCCACCTGACGGAGTTCGGCGCGGACCGGCTCGGCCTGTGCCAGGCGCCGCCCTGCCGCAACGCCTACCTCGACACCTCCACCAACCGCTCCCGCCGCTACTGCTCGGACCGCTGCGCGACCCGGGCCAACGTGGCCGCCTACCGGGCCCGCAAGCGCCTGGAGGCCGAGCGGTCCGACCACACGGGCCTGACCGAGGAGAACAGCCAGGAGAGCACCACCCAGGCCGACCGCTGACGCCCCGGCGTCACCGGCCGGTACCGCGCCCGTACCCGCCCGAGGACCAGCTCGGGCGGTACGGCCCCGAAGACCCGGCTGTCCCCCTCGGCGTCCGGATTGTCGCCCAGCACCCACCAGCCGCCGTCACGTCGCTCGATCAGCCGCTTCACGATGAGCAGATCCTGCTGGAGCGGATGCCGCAGCACGGCGACGGCGCCGGGCCGCAACCGGGCGCCGTAGCGCACGAGCAACTGGTCGCCGTGGAGCAGCGTGGGCACCATCGACACCCCCGTGACCTCGGCGATCCCGAACGGCGCCCCGGCCTCACCCACGCGCTCCGGCCCCGCTTCCCTCATCGGCACTCCCACCCTGCTCGTACCCGTCCCGTCGACACGTCCGCCGACCCGTCCCGTCGACACGTCCGCCGACCCGTCCCGTCGACACGTCCGCCGACCCGTGCCGCCGACCCGTCCGTCGACACGTCTCGTCCACTCGTACACGAGTCCCATGGTGACCCTGGACTTTTGACCTAAGCCCCAGGGGGCGCCCGCGAAAACGCCCTTCTCACCGAGTAATGTCCCACCTGAGAAGACGATCACGAGGAAGGACGGCTCAATGCTCTCCCGCCTGTTTGCCCCCAAGGTGAAGGTCAGCGCCCACTGCGACCTCCCGTGCGGCGTGTACGACCCGGCCCAGGCCCGCATCGAGGCCGAGTCGGTCAAGGCTGTCCAGGAGAAGTACCTGGCGAACGAGGACGCGCACTTCCGTGCCCGTGCCACGGTCATCAAGGAGCAGCGCGCGGAGCTCGCGAAGCACCACGTCTCGGTGCTCTGGAGCGACTACTTCAAGGCCCCGCACTTCGAGAAGTACCCCGAGCTCAACCAGCTGGTCAACGACACCCTGAAGGCCCTCTCGGCCGCCAAGGCGTCGACCGACCCGAAGACGGGCGAGAAGGCGCTGGAGCTCATCGCCGAGATCGACCGCATCTTCTGGGAGACCAAGAAGGCCTGACCTCTGGTCACGCCTCAGGGCCGGCGGGTCTTCCCGCTTGCCCGGCTTCCCGGTCCGCACCCGGTCCGCAGGCCGCCGAACACGGCGTCCATGCGGCCCGGGTGCGGTCTTTTTTCGCCCGTCGGCGGCCACCGGGGAGACACCCTCGATACCTTCGGGTCGCGACGGTGGAGAGGGCGCTGCGCTGGGCGGTGGCCGCGGCGACGTCGGCGGCCGTGGTGTCGGCCGCCGGGTGCGGCGAAGAGCGGGCGGTGTGCACCTTGATCGGTGCGGAATCCCAGGTGCATGTCGTCTGGGACACCGCGCACTTCCCCGTCGAGGCCGGGTACCGGCTCTGCGCCGACCAGGTCTGCCGGAACGGGCAGGCGCGGCAGGACGGCCCACTCGGGACGTTCCGGCTGCCTCTGCCCGAGGCCACGGGAGAGCAGCGGGTGGCCGTGCGCTTCCGGGTCACCGACCCGGCCGACGGCCGGGACCTCTACGACCGCACCGCCGAGGTCACGCTGCGGAAGGTCACGCCCAACGGCGAGCGTTGCGGGCCCGTGGTCTGGCAGGCGGGCGTCCGGGCCGATCCGGAGCGGGGTCTGGTCGACACCGCCCGCTGAGCGTCAGCGTCGCCGCCCTAGGCCGGGTCCACCGGCAGGGTGTAGCGGCGTTTCTCCTTGGACGTCGCGCCCAGGCGGTCGTAGAAGCGGATCGCGCCCTCGTTCCAGGCGGGCGTCTGCCACTGGATCTCCGTCAGGCCCAGGGCGCGCGCCTCCGCGCGGACGGCGTCGACCAGGAGCGGGCCGAGGCCGTGGCCCCTGGCCGTGGACGTGAGGTAGAGGCAGTCCATGTGGAGGTACGCGACGCCGTCCCAGGTGGAGAGTTCGGGCGCGCAGGTGGCGTAGCCCGCGAGAGTCCCGTCCGGGAGCTCGGCGACCAGGCAGCGGAGGCGGGGCACCTCGGCCCCGGGCCGCACCGGTCCGTGCGACTCGCCACCGGGCTCTGCCGATCCGTGCGACTCGGGGCCAGGCCCCGTCGGTTCCTGCGACTCGCCGCCGGGCTCAGTCGGTCCGTGCGACTCGTGGCCAGGCCCCGTCGGTCCCGGCGACTCGCCGCCGGGCTCTGCCGGTCCGTGCGCCTCGTCGCCCGGACCGGACCCGCCGAAGAGGAGGCCCGCGAGGCGGGTCGCGAGGTCCGGGGTCGGGGGTGGGGCCTTCTCGTACTCGGCGTGTTCGGCGACGAGTTCGACGACCCGCCCCAGGTCCTCCGCGCGGGCGCGGCGCACCACGGCCCTTCCGCCCCCACCGTCACGATCGCTCATACGGCCATCATGCACGGCCCCACCGACAGCTCGGCCGCCGCACCCTGGCGCCGCAGCCACTCGCGGTACGGGGCGGCGCGCAGGGCCGCTTCGCGATAGGCGGCGGCCAGCTCCGCGTACAGCGTGTCCAGGGCCGTCCCCGGGCGCGCGTACAGCAGCAGCCGGACCGCCAGCGGGTCGCCGCGCAGCGGCCGGATCGCCATGTCCTCGCGGGGCACCGAGGTCGGCTGGCAGGGGGCGACGGCCTCGCCGAGGACGATGAGGGACGCTGCCGTGTGGTAGTCGCCGTGGAGCAGCGGCGGGTCGATGCCGGCCGCGCCGAGGACCCGCCGGAGGCCGTCCCATTCGCCGTCCACGGTCGGGTCGACCATCCAGTGGTCGCGGGCGAGGTCGGCGAGGTCGACGACGGGGCTGGCGGCGGCGGGATGGTCGCGGGCCAGGGAGACGAACTGCGGTTCGCGGGCGACCAGGACCCGCCGCTGAAGTCCCTCGGGCACCCGGAGGGGGCAGCCCTCGACCTCGTGGACGAAGGCCACGTCGAGCTGGCCCGCGGCGACCGTGCTCAGCAGCGCGTTCGCGGAGACGTCCACGCGGAGCCCGACGTCCGTGCCGGGCAGGCGTTGGCGGAGCCGGCGCAGCCAGCCGGGGAGCGCCCGGCTGGCGGTGGAGCCGACGCGGAGTCCGGGACCCTCGGTGCGGGCGACCGCGGCCCGGGCCTCGGTGACGAGCGCGGCCATGTCCGCGACGAGGGGGCGGGCCCGGCTGAGCACGGAACGGCCGAGCGGGGTGGGCAGGCAGCCGGTGCGGCCGCGGGAGAAGAGCTCGGCGCCCAGGGAGTTCTCGATCCGGCGCAGTTGGGTGGTCAACGAGGGCTGACTCATGCCCAGTTGGCGCGCCGCCTTGTGCAGGCTGCCCGCGTCCGCGATGGCGCAGAGCGCGCGCAGATGCCTCACCTCCAGCTCCATGCCCCGAGGGTAGGGCGGCGACCTGCGTCGCACCAGACAGCCGGAGCGCGTCATATTCCTTGGTTTGCAAGGCAGTTGGAGGCGGCGGGCAGGGTGATGCGGGCGGGCTATCGGCAGTTGACATCATCCCCACGCTCCCCGGCTTCCCCGAGACTCGCTCCGACCCCCTACAGGAGGAGCCCCCCATGCGTCACCCCAAGGTCCTCAACACCGTACTGACCGCCGCCCTCGGCCTCGGTCTCGCCGCCTCGCTCGGTACGGCTCCGGCGGCGGCCGCTCCGGACGCCGTTCCCCCCGCCGGCGCCGCAGCCGTGGCGTACGCCGGTTCGGCCGAGGAGGCCAAGGCCAACAAGGCGTTCTTCGACGCCGTCGTGAAGTCGGTGGCGAAGAAGCGGGCCGCCAACCCGGGCGCGGCCGCCGTCACCGTCGTCTACAGCGCGTCCAACGCGCCGAGCTTCCGCACCCAGATCGCCCGCTCCACCCAGATATGGAACAGCTCGGTGGTGAACGTCCGGCTCGTCGAGGGCAGCAACCCCGACTTCCGCTACTACGAGGGGAACGACTCCCGCGGCTCGTACGCGAGCACCGACGGCCACGGCAGCGGCTACATCTTCCTCGACTACCGGCAGAACCAGCAGTACAACTCCACCCGGGTGACCGCCCACGAGACCGGGCACGTCCTCGGCCTGCCGGACCACTACAGCGGGCCGTGCAGCGAGCTGATGTCGGGCGGCGGTCCCGGCACGTCCTGCCAGAACGCCCAGCCGAACGCCCAGGAGCGCTCCCGCGTCGACCAGTTGTGGCGTTACGGGCTCGCTTCCGCGTTCAAGGTTTCCTGACCCCGGAAAGCGTCCGCACCGGACGAAGAGGACGGCGGCGCCCGTGAGGGGCGCCGCCGTCCGGCGTTCGGGTGGGGTTCGGGACCCGGGTGTCAGGCCGCCCGCAGAAGACGGCGGCCGAAGTCGGCGCCGGGCGGGAGCTGGCGCCGGACCCGGTCGAGCGCCCCGTCGAAGTCACCCCCGGCGACGCACGATTCGAAGGCGGCGCCACCGTAGTGGAGCGTCAGGCTGAGGTCCGAGCGCTCGCCGAGCGTCAGCAGACAGCTCAGAGTGGCCTGCTGGGCCACGCCGTCCATGACGACGGGGAGCGGCAGGTCCCACTCCAGGACGCAGCCGCCGAGGGCCTGTCCGCCGCTCTCGGCGGCGCTGAGCGCGGCGAAGGTCGCGCCCGTGTACTCGACCCCCCTGATCCGGGTGGCCACGTGCCGCCCGGTGGCCGTGATGACGATCGCTTCCGCGCCGCTGCGGTCCCGGTACCAGCCGGTCCAGACTTCTGTCGACTCCGATGACATGCGCGGACTGTAGCGGTATGACCGGCTCCGGCGCGCGGCCGGTCACCCGGTGGCCGGACTTCTCCCGTTCTCGCCGTTCTTGCCGGTCACCTGCGTGCTCGTGGCTTCCGCGCCCGCGCCCGGACCTCCCTCGGCACCCGCCTCCGCGCCCTCGCACCGCGGGCAGTCCGGGTTGCGACAGGGCTGCACTTCCCACTCCGGCACCCAGGCCCCGAGGACCTTGTGCCGGGTGGCCAGCTTGGCGCGCGGTCGACCGCAGGCCGGGCACCCGCTCTCGGCCAGCGGGTCCCGCGTCGTGCGAGGCGCTTCGTCACCCATGGTTCCAGGGTAGGACGCCTCGCACGGGCCCGCTCTCCGCCGCTACCGCTTCCTGGTGTACGTGCGGAGGAGCACGCCGTTGTCGAAGGTGCGCACGTCGCCCAGCACGAAGTCGCGGGGCTCGAAGCCGGCGCCGAACATCGGCATGCCGGAGCCGTAGACCTGCGGGTACGTCTTGATGACCAGCTCGTCGATCTCCTCGATGAGCTCGCCCGCGATGGTGGAGCCGCCGCAGAGCCAGATGCCCAGGGGGCTGTCCTCGGCCTTGAGCTCGCGGACGCGTCCGACGAGGTCGTCGGCGATCAGCTCGACGTTGGGGTCGGGCGACTCGGCCAGCGACCGGGTGGCGACGAACTCGCGCAGGTGGCTGTACGGGCTGGTGACGTTGATGTCCAGAGCCAGCTGGTACGACCCGAGCCCCTGGATGACGGTGTCGAAGCACCGGTTGGGGCCGTCGATCCCGAGCGGCTCCCGAGCCTGCGTCGGGATCGTCTCCGGGTACTCGGCGTTCATGAACTGCAGGTACGGCGCGTCCAGGAACTGGAACATGGACGTGGCATCGCCCTCGGGGTCACCGATGAAGCCGTCGATGGTGCAGGCGATGTAGTAGGTGAGCTTGCGCAAACCGGTCCTCTTCGTCTTCGGGGAGTGGACTGCAGTCGCAACCACGACGGCTATAGTGCTTCACCTGTAGTGGTTACGCAAGCCCCATTCTCGAAAGAAGGGAGCCGGAAGTGGCGAGGAACCCGGAACGCCGTACGGCACTGCTCGACGCCGCGATCGAGGCCCTGGCCGACGAAGGTGCCCGCGGGCTGACCTTCCGGGCCGTCGACGCCCGGGCGGGGGTCCCCACGGGCACCTCGTCCAACTACTTCAGCGACCGGGACCGGTTGCTCTCCGAGGTCGCCGACCGGATCTTCGTCCGGCTGACGCCCGAGCCCGGCGCCATCGACACCGCGCTGCTCGCGAAGCCCAGCCGCGCCCTCGTCGTCGAGCTGATGCGCTGGCTCGCCCGGCGCATGACCGCCGAGCGCACCTGCTACCTGGGCCTCTTCGAGCTGCGCCTGGAGGCCGTGCGCCGGCCCGAGCTCCAGAGCCGGTTCACCCAGGTGCTCCGGGACGACCTCGCCTTCAACATCCGGCTGCACGTCGAATCGGGGATGCCCGGGGACGCGGACACGGTCCGGGTGCTCTACTTCGCCCTCACCGGGCTGCTCCTCGACCACTTCACCGTGCCCGGCCTCCATGCCGAACGGGACCTGGACGACCTCGTCGAGACCGTGGTCGACCGGATCGTCCCGGACGCCTGACCTCGACCCCGCTCTCCGATCCCGTCAGCGCGTACGCCGGGTGACGAACTCCGCGAGGGCGAGCAGGTCTCCCGCCGCCGCCAGGTCCGGGACCGCCTGCGCCAGGAACTCGATGGCGCGGCCCATGCGCTCGGCCGCCTGGGCCTGTGCCCAGTCCCGGCCGCCGGCCCGCTCGACCGCGTCCGCCGCGGCCCGTACCGCCGCCATGTCGAGGGTCGGACGGGAGTAGAGCTCGGCCAGTTCGTCCCCCGCCGGGGTCCCCGAGGCGAGCGCCGCCACCACGGGCAGCGACTTCTTGTGGGCGACGAGGTCGGCGCCGGCCGGCTTGCCCGTCCGGTCCGGGTCGCCCCAGATGCCGATGAGGTCGTCGATCAGCTGGAACGCGAGTCCGGCCTCGCGGCCGAAGGAGTCCATCGCCGCGACCTCCTCCTCGCCCGCGCCCGCGTAGAGGGCGCCGATGGCGCAGGAAGCGCCGAGCAGGGCCCCGGTCTTGGCGGTGGCCATGGCCAGGCACTCGTCGAGCGAGACCTCGTGCGGCGCGCGCTGCTCGAAGGCGCAGTCCGCCTGCTGGCCGGCGCAGAGCTCGATGATGCAGGCGGCGAGGCGCGCGGAGGCGGCCGGCGACGCGGGGTGCGGGTCCTCGGCGAGCATCCGCAGGGCGAGTGCGCTCATCGCGTCACCGGCGATGAGGGCGTCCGGGATGCCGAAGACGGTCCAGGCGGTGGGCCGGTGTCGTCGGGTCGGGTCCTGGTCCACGATGTCGTCGTGGAGCAGGGTGAAGTTGTGCGCGAGCTCGACCGCCGCGGCCGCCTTCACGGCCTGGGCCGACTCGGCTCCGAGGGCGCGGGCCGCCGCGAGGACCAGGGCCGGCCGGATCGCCTTGCCCGCCTGTCCGGCGGCCGGGGTGCCGTCGGCGTGCTCCCAGCCGAAGTGGTACATCGCCACCCGGCGTATGGAGCCCGGCAGGGACTCGACGGTGGAGCGGAGTTGGGGATGGACGGCGGTCCGTGTCTGGTCCAGGAGCATCACGGCCCCCTGACCGTCGGTGACGGCATCCGTGCTGGTCATGATCACGGTCACTTCCTTCGTGTCCTTCGCGGCGCGAGCGCGGGGAGACGCCCGGGGGCGGGAGGTTCGGGTCCCGCCCCCGGGCACCGCCGGCTCAGTGCCAGCGACTGACCTCGACGTTCTCCAGGACGCCGAGCGCGTCCGGGACGAGGATGGCCGCCGAGTAGTAGGCCGTGACGAGGTAGGAGATGATCGCCTGCTCGTCGATGCCCATGAAGCGGACGGAGAGGCTGGGCTCGATCTCGTCGGGGAGGCCGGTCTGGTGCAGACCGATCACGCCCTGGTCGGCCTCGCCCGTACGCATGCAGATGATCGAGGTGGTCCGCGCGTCCGAGACCGGGATCTTGTTGCACGGGTAGATCGGCACGCCGCGCCAGGTCGGAATGCGGTTGCCGTTGACGTCGATCGTCTCCGGCACGAGGCCGCGCTTGTTGAGCTCGCGGCCGAAGGCGGCGATGGCGCGCGGGTGGGCGAGGAAGAGCTTCGAGCCCCGGCGGCGGGAGAGCAGCTCGTCCATGTCGTCGGGGCTGGGAGAGCCGTCGTGGGGCTGGATCCGCTGCCCGTAGTCGCAGTTGGAGAGGAGACCGAACTCCTTGTTGTTGATGAGCTCGTGCTCCTGGCGCTCGCGGAGCGCCTCGACCGTCAGCCGCAACTGCTGCTCGGTCTGGTTCATCGGCTGGTTGTAGAGGTCGGCGACGCGGCTGTGGACCTTCAGCACGGTCTGGGCGACGCTCAGCTCGTACTCGCGGGGCGAGGCGTCGTAGTCGACGTACGTGTGCGGGACGACCGCCTCGCCGACGTGACCGGCGGAGAGGTCGATGGCGGCCTCGCCGTAGTTGTTGGTGCGCTGGTCGGGCAGGGCGGCCACGCCCGCGAGGTGCGCGGCGAGCGAGTCGACCCGGTCCGCGAGGTTCCGCACGTCGTCGCGGGTGAGTTCCAGGACCGTACAGGCGGTGGCGGCCCGGGCGGTCCAGCCCCAGACGGCGTCGTCGCGGATCAGTGCGGACTCGCCGAGGTAGGCGCCGTCGGCGAGGACGCCGAGGACGGCCTCGTCCCCGTAGGGCCCCTCGCCGATCTGCTCGATCCGGCCGTGCGCGAGGAGGTACACGCGGTCGGTGGCGGCGCCGGCGGTCGCGATGATCTCGCCCGCCGCGTACTCCCGCTGCGAGCAGCGGGACGCGAGCTCGGTCAGGGCGTCCTCGTCCTCGTATCCGCGCAGGGCCGGAAGCTCTCCGAGCTCGGCGGGGATGACCGCGACGCGCTGCCCCGTCTGGACGAAGGTGACCCGGCCGTCACCCACGGAGTAGCTGAGCCTGCGGTTCACCCGGTACGTACCGCCCTGCACCTGCACCCACGGCATCATCCGCAGGAGCCACCGAGAGGTGATCTCCTGCATCTGCGGCGCGGACTTGGTGGTCGTGGCGAGGTTCCGCGCGGCGGCGGTACCGAGACTCTGCTGCGGTGCCTGGTCCGTACGGACCTCGTCGCCAACCGAACCAACGGACATGGAACTCCCTCTCGTATACGTGAGTTGCGAGAGAAGCCTTTCAGCACGGAGCGTGTCGGCGCCATTACACATTCGGGTGGGACTGTTCGACGATCTTCGGGGCATGTCACGCGATTTCCCCCCGAACAGCGGCGCACCACGCGCCCCACGCCACCGTGTCCGGATCGGCTCGCACAGCACCCGAACGGATGGCCGCGGAGTGGCTGACTCCGGTACTCCGGAAGCTCACCCCGTTCCCCCGAAGGGAGTCGGTCATGGCCTCACCCATGTCCGCGAGCAGGTTCCTCGACGCGCTGCGCGACGAGGGCCTCGCGGTCGTCCAGGTCGGCGACTGGTCCACCCACAACCGCAACCACAAGGGCCCCTGGGGCCCCGTGCACGGTGTGATGATCCACCACACCGTGACCAAGGGCACCGCGAGCACCGTCCGCATCTGCAAGGACGGTTACGAGGGTCTGCCGGGGCCGCTCTGCCACGGCGTGATCGCCAAGGACGGCACGGTCCACCTCGTCGGCTACGGCCGCGCCAACCACGCGGGCCTCGGCGACGACGAGGTCCTCAGGGCGGTCGTCGCCGAGCAGGGGCTGCCGCCGGACGACGAGGCCACGACGGACGGCAACCGGCACTTCTACGGCTTCGAGTGCGAGAACCTCGGCGACGGCGAGGACCCGTGGCCGAAGGTCCAGCTGGCGGCCATCGCGAAGGCGGCGGCCGCCGTGTGCCGGGTGCACGGCTGGACCCAGCGCTCGGTCATCGGGCACCGGGAGTGGCAGCCGGGGAAGGTGGACCCGCGCGGGTTCACGATGGCCTCGATGCGCGAACGGGTCGCCGACCTGCTGCGCTGACCGCCGCCGGCGCGGCCCGTTCGCGCTGCCGGACAATGACCGGGTGAACGCCTTCGACCTCTCCCGTCTGCGGCCCCGGCTCCCCTCGCCCCTGGAGCCGGTGGAGGACGAGCGCTTCGCCCGGCGCGGTCTCACGCTGCTGCTCAAGCGCGACGACCTCATCCACCCCGACCTGCCGGGCAACAAGTGGCGCAAGCTCGCGCTCAACCTCCGCGCGGCGGACGGTCGGCCCGTGCTCACCTTCGGCGGCGCGTACTCGAACCACCTGCGCGCCACGGCCGCCGCCGGGCGGCTCCTCGGCTTCCCCACGATCGGCGTCGTCCGCGGCGACGAGCTTGCCGGGCGCCCGCTCAACCCGTCCCTCGCGCGGTGCGCGGCGGACGGGATGCGGCTGGAGTTCGTCGACCGGGCCACGTACCGCGCGAAGAGCGAACCCGCCAGGCTCGCCGCGCTCTTGGAGCGGGCCCCCGCGGGGACGTACGTGGTCCCGGAGGGCGGCAGCAACGCGCTCGCCGTGCGGGGGTGCGTGGAGCTCGGCCGCGAGCTCGCCGGGGCGGCGGACGTGGTCGCCGTCGCCTGCGGCACGGGCGGCACCCTCGCGGGCCTCGCGGCCGGCCTCGCGCCGGGGCAGAGGGCACTGGGCGTTCCGGTCCTCAAGGGCGGCTTCCTGGGCGCGGAGGTCCGCGCCCTCCAGGAGGCGGCGTTCGGCGGCCCGCGCGGCGACTGGGCCCTCGACGAGCGGTTCCACTGCGGCGGTTACGCCCGTACCGGCCCGGCACTCGAGGCGTTCGCACGGGACTTCGAGGCGCGGCACGGACTCGCCATCGAGCGGCTGTATGTCGCCAAAATGCTGTTCGGCCTCGTCACCCTCGCGGAGGAGGGCGCGTTCCCGGCGGGTACCCGGATCTCGGCGGTGGTGACGGGCGCCCCGGAGCCCCTTCCGGGGGACTAGTCCACCGCCTCCTCGCGGTGCGCGGCGGCCTCCTCCAGGTCGAGGCGGCGGAGCAGCGTACGCATCATCTCGTCGTCGATCCGGCGCGCGTCGCGCAGCCGCACGAAGACCTCGCGCTCGGCTTCGATCATCTCGCGGGAGAGCCGCCGGTACGTGTCGTCCGCTGTCTCCCCGGTGGTTTCGTTGACCGCCCCGAGCCGCTCCCACACGGAGTTCCGGCGCCGTTCCAGAACCGTGCGGAGCCGGTCGGCCAGGGGCTTCGGGAGGGCGTTGTGCTCGTCGGCGAGGAGGGCGTCGAGGCGTTCCTCGGCGGCCCGGGAGGCCTCGCTCTGGGCCTGCGCCTCGGCGAGGGTCTCGGCGTACCGGTCGCGTCCTGGGAGCTTCAGGAACCGGATGAGCGGGGGCAGGGTGAGGCCCTGCACCACCAGCGTGCCGATGACGGTGGTGAAGGTGAGGAAGAGGACGAGGTTGCGGGCCGGGAACTCCACGCCGTCCGTGGCGACGGGGATGGAGAAGGCGATGGCGAGGGAGACCACTCCGCGCATGCCGGCCCAGCCGACGACGAGCGGGGCCTTCCAGTCCACTCCCGGCTCGCGTTCGCGTACGCGCGCGGAAAGCCGGCGGGGCAGGAAGGTCGCCGGGTAGACCCAGACGAACCGGACGGCGACGACGGCCACGAAGACCCCGACCGCGTACCAGACCGCCTCCCCGATGCCGTACTGGCCGAGGCCCTGGACGACGTACGGCAGTTGGAGCCCGATCAGGGCGAAGACGGCGGACTCCAGGACGAAGGCGACCATCTTCCAGACGGCCTCCTCCTGGAGCCGGGTCGCGAAGTCGACCTGCCAGGCGCGGTGGCCGAGGAAGAGGCCGACCACGACGACGGCGAGGACGCCGGAGGCGCCGACCTCCTCGGCGGCCGCGTAGGCGACGAAGGGGATGAGGAGGGAGAGGGTGTTCTGGAGCAGGGAGTCGCCGAGGCAGCGCCGCAGCCAGTGGATGGGGACCATGAGGACCAGGCCGACGCCGATCCCGCCGAGGGCCGCGAGCGCGAACTCGCCGATGCCGCCCGCCCAGCCGATGCCCGCGCCGACCGCCGCCGCGAGGGCGACCTTGTAGGCGGTGATGGCGGTGGCGTCGTTCACCAGGGACTCGCCCTGGAGGATCGTGGTGATCCGGTGGGGCAGACCGAGCTTGCGGGCGATGGCGGTGGCGGCGACCGCGTCCGGCGGGGCGACCACCGCGCCGAGCACGAGCGCGGCGGTCAGCGGCAGGTCGGGGACGAGGACGTACGCGAGCCAGCCGACGGCCACGGTCGCGAAGAGGACGTAACCGACGGAGAGCAGGGCGACGGGCCGGATGTTGGCCCGCAGGTCGAGGTAGGAGGAGTCGACGGCCGCCGTGTAGAGGAGCGGGGGCAGGATCAGCGGCAGCACGATGTGCGGGTCGAGCGTGTAGTCCGGGACTCCCGGTACGTACGAGGCGGCGAGACCGGCGGCGACCAGGAGCAGCGGGGCCGGCACCGGGGTCCTGCGCGCGAGCCCCGCGATCGCGGCGCTCGCCGCCACCAGTGCCACCAGCTGTAGTGCGTCCATGCCCGTCCCCGTCTTTGTCGCGCAACGTAATCTGGCCATCATGAGCGAGTGCCCGCACGTTGCCGAAATGCCGCGCCCCGAACCGGCGCCGCTGGCCGACACCTGCCCGGAGTGCCTGGCGGACGGGACGCACCCGGTCCAGCTGCGGCTCTGTCTGAGCTGCGGGCACGTCGGCTGCTGCGACTCGTCGGCGGGGCGGCACGCTACGGGGCACTTCTCCACCACGGGGCATCCGGTGATGCGGACCTTCGAGCCGGGCGAGGCCTGGCGCTGGTGCTTCGTGGACGGTTCGATCGTCTGACGGCCGGGTCGCTCGGTACGGCGGCCCTTCCGACGGTTCGACGGCTTCCCGGTTGGGTACGTCATCCCTCCGCCGTTCGCTCGATTTCGCCCCCCGCAGGCCTCTACCCACCGTCCGCATCCATGGGCCTACCATGGGTGACGAGCGTGAGCGGGGGCCCGGGGGGCTGACGGCGACACGGCGGGACGTATCGCGATAGCGTCACGGCGGACTGCGCAGCCCCCTGCGCACCGCCCGGTTCGGGGCCTCTCCCCCCGGACCCCGAATGAGCTTGTGCCACCTTGGAGGTGAGGGTGTCCCAGATCACAGGCGAGCCCGGGACCCAGGACTTCGTGGAAGTCCGGCTGCCCGCTGCGGGTGCCTATCTGTCCGTGCTGCGTACGGCTACGGCCGGCCTCGCGGCGCGCTTGGACTTCACCCTCGACGAGATCGAGGACTTGCGGATCGCCGTCGACGAGGCCTGCGCGATCCTGCTCCAGCAGGCCGTGCCGGGGTCCGTCCTCAGCTGTGTCTTCCGGCTGGTCGACGACTCGCTGGACGTGACGGTCTCCGCCCCGACGACCGACGGCCGGGCGCCGGAGCGGGACACCTTCGCCTGGACGGTGCTGTCGGCACTGGCCGGGAAGGTGGAGTCGTCGGTGGCCGACGACCGTACGGTCTCGATCAGCCTGTACAAACAGCGCGGCGCGGGGCCAGGCCCGGCGTGAGGAGCGGGGACGCGACGGCCGGCATCCCTGAGCAGCAGGCGCGGCCGCATGAGGTCGCTACGGAGCAGGCGGACCAGATGAGCGAGCACGAGCAGCACCACCAGGTTCCCGAGACGCCCGGCCTCCCGGAGGCCTCGACGACCTCCGGGACCTCCGGGACCTCCGAAGTCTCCGAGGTCGCCGGGGTCTCCGAGGTCGCCGGGGATTCTTCGGGCATGCCGAGCGCCGAAGAGGCCAAGGCCGCCGAAGAGGCCGACGCCACCGCGGAAGGCAAGGCCTCCGAGGAAGCCAAGGTCGCCGGAGAGGCCAAGGTCGCCGGGGCGGAGCAGGGCGACGAGGTCCCGGCGACCCCCACCGTCCCCGCCCCGAACGACCGGAGCGGCGCCCGCGCCCTCTTCGTCGAGCTGCGCGGGCTGCCGGAGGGTTCCCCGGAGAAGGCGGAGCTGCGCAACCGGCTGGTCCGGATGCACCTGCCGCTGGTGGAGCACCTGGCCCGGCGCTTCCGCAACCGCGGCGAGCCGCTGGACGACCTGACGCAGGTGGCGACGATCGGCCTGATCAAGTCGGTGGACCGGTTCGACCCGGAGCGCGGGGTCGAGTTCTCGACGTACGCGACCCCGACGGTCGTCGGCGAGATCAAGCGCCACTTCCGTGACAAGGGGTGGGCGGTCCGCGTGCCGCGCCGCCTTCAGGAGCTGCGGCTCTCGCTGACCACGGCGACGGCGGAGCTCTCCCAGCAGCACGGCCGTTCCCCGACGGTGCACGAGCTGGCGGAGCGGCTCGGGATCTCGGAGGAGGAGGTCCTGGAGGGGCTGGAGTCGGCGAACGCCTACTCGACGCTCTCCCTGGACGTCCCGGACACGGACGACGAGTCGCCGGCCGTGGCGGACACCCTGGGTGCGGAGGACGAGGCCCTGGAGGGGGTCGAGTACCGCGAGTCGCTCAAGCCGCTCCTGGAGGGTCTGCCGCCGCGGGAGAAGCGGATCCTGCTGCTGCGTTTCTTCGGGAACATGACCCAGTCGCAGATCGCGCAGGAGGTCGGCATCTCGCAGATGCACGTGTCTCGGCTGCTGGCTCGGACCCTGGCGTCGCTTCGGGAGAAGCTTTTGGTGGAGGAGTAGGGCCGAAGGCTCTACAGAGCGTCCTGACCGGGGCGCCGGATGCCGAGCGCCTCGGTCGTGGCCGGATGCACCAGGAGGACGAGCCCGGTGACGGCGAGGGCGCCGAGGGCGATGCCGGCCGGGATCATCACGCTGTTCGCCTGGAGCAGCTGCCAGGCGACCGGCAGGGCCAGGATCTGGGTGATGACGGCGGGGCCCCGGCTCCATGCGCGGCACAGCCAGAGGCCGCGTGCGGCGGCGAGCGGGATCAGGCCGAGTGCGACAAGCGTCACCGCGCCGGTCAGGGCGCCGGTGAGGTCGCCCGTCCCGTCCGTGAGGGATTTCACCAGCATGTACACGCCGCCGGCCAGGAGCCCGAGGGCCTCGATGCCGGCCACGGCCGCCGCGGCGGCGAGGCGGGTGGGGCGGGAGGTCTGCTCCGTACTGCTGCTCATAGAGGGCAGGGTAACCGGGGCGCCCGCCGGGCCGGGCGGGCCGGGGTGGACCGGACCGTGCTGGGTGTCCGACGGGTGGCCTGGGCTGGGATAGGTACCGCCGGGTAGGTACCCTGGCGCTCATGCGCGCACTTCTCGTGGTCAACCCGGCAGCCACCACCACCAGTGCCCGCACCCGCGACGTGCTCATCCACGCGCTGGCGAGCGAGATGAAGCTGGAGGCGGTCACCACCGAGTACCGCGGCCACGCGCGCGACCTGGGACGGCGCGCCGCCGACTCGGGCAACATCGATCTGGTCGTGGCCCTCGGCGGCGACGGCACGGTCAACGAGGTCGTCAACGGACTGCTGCACGGCGGGCCCGATCCGGACCGGCTGCCGGGTCTCGCGGTCGTCCCCGGCGGCTCGACCAATGTCTTCGCCCGCGCGCTCGGACTGCCGAACGACGCCGTGGAGGCGACCGGAGCCCTGCTCGACGCCCTGCGTGAGCGGCGGGCACGCACAGTGAGCCTCGGGCTCGCGGCCGGGACGCCGGGCACCGAGGACGAAGCGGTGCCTTCGCGCTGGTTCACCTTCTGCGCCGGCCTCGGATTCGACGCGAGCGTCATCGGCCGGGTCGAACAGCAGAGGGAGCGCGGGAAGAGATCCACGCACGCCCTCTATCTGCGCCAGGTGTTCCGCCAGTTCCTGGAGGAACCGAACCGGCGGCACGGGACGATCACCCTGGAGCGCCCCGGCGCCGAGCCGGTCGAGGACCTCGTCCTCTCCATAATCTGCAACACCTCCCCCTGGACCTACCTGGGCAATCGTCCGGTGTACGCGTCCCCGGAGGCGTCCTTCGAGACCGCTCTCGACGTGCTCGGACTGAGCCGTCTCTCCACCCCGGCGGTGGCCCGGTACGCCACTCAGCTGCTCACCTCCACGCCGGAGCGGGGTCCCCGCGGCAAGCACGCCGTGACTCTGCACGACCTGACCGACTTCACCTTGCATTCCAAGGTCCCCCTCCCCCTCCAGATGGACGGTGACCACCTGGGACTGCGTACGAGCGTGACGTTCACAGGCGTACGCCGTGCACTGCGTGTGATTGTGTGAGTGGAAGGGCCGAAAGTCCTTTCACTCGAACGTTTAGGCGCGCATCCACCCCTTAGAAGTACGGCTGTGACCTAGCCGACACCGAGGAATCAAAAAAAACTTTCCGGAAGGGGTTGTATCCGTTGCTGGGGTTTGGGAGTCTCTTCTTGGCGATCGGGACGGCCCGCAACACCGGCCTCCACTGAGAGCCAGAACCCCTCCTCAGTCTTAGGACCACACCAGTTCATCTGGCAGTCGGCCCTTCCCTTGCGGGGGGATTCGTGAAAGCGTTCACATTCACAAGCAACCGCATGTCACACCAAGAGAGGTAGCAGCCATGGACTGGCGTCACAACGCCGTTTGTCGTGAGGAAGACCCCGAGCTGTTCTTCCCCATCGGCAACACCGGTCCTGCGCTGCTGCAGATCGAGGAAGCCAAGGCCGTCTGCCGCCGCTGCCCCGTCATGGAGCAGTGCCTGCAGTGGGCGCTCGAGTCCGGCCAGGACTCCGGCGTCTGGGGTGGCCTCAGCGAGGACGAGCGCCGCGCGATGAAGCGCCGTGCCGCTCGCAACCGGGCGCGTAACGCCACCGCCTGACACCCCGCCGAAAGCCTGAGGCCAGCGGCGCATACATCGCGTATGCAATCACCGCTCTCGAGTCGCAGCGCGCAGCAGTAACCCACAGCATTCGAGCCCCGGACCGATCTCCTCGGTCCGGGGCTCGCTGCTGTGTTCGCCTTGCTGCTACCGACTTCCGCTTACTTCTGCGCCAGTACGGGGATGTCGAGGATCACCTTCGTGCCGCGCTCGGCGCCGGGGACCATGTCGAACGTTCCGCCCAACTCCCCTTCCACCAGCGTCCGTACGATCTGGAGGCCGAGATTTCCGGCCCGCTGCGGGTCGAAGCCCTCGGGCAGACCGCGGCCGTCGTCCTGGACCGTGATCAGGAGCCGGGCGTCGACGCGGGGCTCGCCGCGGACGGCGGTGACCTCGACGGTGCCCTGCTCGCCCTGGGAGAAGGCGTGTTCAAGGGCGTTCTGGAGGATCTCCGTGAGCACCATGGAGAGCGGGGTCGCGACCTCGGCGTCGAGAATGCCGAAGCGGCCGTTGCGCCGGCAGGTGACCTTGCCCGGGGAGATCTCGGCGACCATCGCGATCACCCGGTCGGCGATCTCGTCGAACTCGACGCGTTCGTCCAGGTTCTGAGACAGCGTCTCATGGACGATCGCGATCGAACCGACGCGCCGCACGGCCTCGTTGAGCGCCTCGCGGCCGCGGTCGGAGTCCATCCGGCGGGCCTGGAGACGCAACAGGGCGGCCACGGTCTGGAGGTTGTTCTTCACCCGGTGGTGGATCTCCCGGATGGTCGCGTCCTTGGTGATCAACTCGCGCTCGCGGCGCCGGAGTTCGGTGACGTCGCGGAGCAGGACGAGCGAACCGATCCTGGTGCCCTTGGGGCTGAGCGGGATCGCCCGCAGCTGGATCACCCCGCCGTTGCCCTCGACCTCGAACTCGCGCGGCGCGTAGCCCGAGGCGACCTTGACCAGGGCCTCGTCCACGGGGCCGCGGGAGGGGGCGAACTCGGCCGTGATCTGGCCGAGGTGCTGGCCGACGAGGTCGGCGGAGAGGCCGAGCCGGTGGTAGGCGGAGAGGGCGTTGGGCGAGGCGTACTGGACGACGCCTTCCGCGTCCAGGCGGACCAGACCGTCGCCCGCCCGGGGCGAGGAGTCCATGTCGACCTGCTCGCCGGGGAAGGGAAACGTTCCGGCGGCGATCATCTGGGCGAGGTCGGAGGCCGACTGGAGGTAGGTGAGCTCCAGCCGGGAGGGCGTGCGGACCGTGAGCAGGTTGGTGTTGCGGGCGATGACGCCGAGGACCCGGCCCTCGCGGCGTACGGGGATGGACTCGACCCGCACCGGGACCTCCTCGCGCCACTCGGGGTCGCCCTCGCGGACGATGCGGCCCTCGTCGAGGGCGGCGTCGAGCAGGGGGCGGCGGCCGCGCGGCACCAGGTGGCCGACCATGTCGTCCTGGTAGGAGGTGGGGCCGGTGTTGGGCCGCATCTGGGCGACGGAGACGTATCGCGTGCCGTCGAGGGTCGGAACCCACAGGACGAGGTCGGCGAAGGAGAGGTCGGAGAGCAGCTGCCACTCCGACACCAGCAGGTGGAGCCACTCGAGGTCGGAGTCGCTCAGGGCTGTGTGCTGGCGCACGAGGTCGTTCATGGAGGGCACGGTGCGAGGGTACCTGCGGAATTGCAGGGGCGGTGAACCTGGATCTCCGGGCGTCCGTGTTGGAGGATGGGCCGGGAAGGACCGCGCTCGTGTGGATGGACAGACAAGAATGGTCTAGTCCACAATGGCGCTACAAGCCTCCATCCTCCCCGCACAGGAGGATGGAACGAGGTACCCGACGCTCTCTGCCCTGACTGCGTCGAGACCTCCCACACGGCCGAGGGACCGCACACCCCCGGCCGAGCAACTCCGGGCTGCGGTGCCGGACGGGCTGAGGGTCCCGTCAGGCGCCGTAGCCCGCGGGTGTTTCCGGGGCCGTTTCCCGGGCTGTTCCCGGGACCGCTTCCGACGTCGTTTCCGCAGGCCAGGCCTGCATCGCCCACTCCGCCACCGCCGCGAGGTCCTCCCGCGTCGCCCCGTCGCGGGCCTGCTGGGACATCCCCTGGAGCACGGCACCGCTGAAGCGGGCGAGCGCGCGGGCGTCGGTGCCGGATGACAGCTCCCCCGCCTCGACGCCCCGGCGGATCCGGGCCTCGAAGGAGGTCAGATTGGCCTCGCGGCGCGCCCGCAGGGCCTCCTCGACCTCGGGGGTCGAGCAGTTGATCGCCGCGGAGATCATCAGACAGCCGCGCGGATGGCCTGACTCCGTGAAGAGCTCCGCCGCCTCCCGCAGGACGCGCCCGACGGCGCCGCGGGCCGTCGGCTCCTCGGCGAAGGCACGACCGCCGTACGCGCCGTACGACCCCGCGTACGCCTCGACGACCTCCTCGAAGAGCGTCCGCTTGTCGCCGAAGGCCGCGTAGAGGCTGGGTGCGCTGATGCCCATGGCGCGGGTGAGGTCGGAGACGGAGGTCGTCTCGTAGCCGTGCTCCCAGAAGGCCATCGTGGCCTGCTCCAGGGCTGTGAGCCGGTCGAAGGAGCGGGGGCGGCCGCGCTGTCTCGTCACCATGGAGTGAATTCTATAGCGCGCGCTAGGAAAAGTGGGGTACGGTCTTTTCGTAACGACCACTACACAAACGAGGGGGGCGTCGCCATGGGCGTGCTCGCAGGGAAGACGGCACTGGTCACGGGCGGCAGCCGGGGCATCGGGCGCGGGATCGCGGAGCGGCTCGGCCGGGAGGGCGCCCGGGTCGCGGTGCACTACGGGAGCAACGAGACGGCGGCGAAGGAGACGGTCGCGGCGATCGAGGCGGCCGGCGGCGAGGCCTTCGCGATCGGCCAGGAGCTCGGGGTGCCGGGGGACGCGGCGGCCTTGTGGACAGCGTTCGACGCGGCGGTCGGCGGCGACGGCGGCCTGGACATCCTGGTGAACAACGCGGGGGTCGCGGCGTCGAAGCCGTTCGCGACGCTCGACGAGGAGGAGTACGACCGCGTCTTCGCCATCAACACGAAGGCGCCGTTCTACCTCGCGCAGCTGGGCGCCGAGCGACTCCGGGACGGCGGCCGGATCATCAACGTCTCGACCGGTCTGACCAAGGCGGCGCTCATGCCGGACCTGATCGCGTACTCGATGTCGAAGGCAGCGCTCGACGTGTTCACCCGGGACCTGTCGAAGGTCCTCGGGCCGCGGCGGATCACGGTCAACGCGGTGGCGCCGGGGGTCGTGGACACGGACATCAACGCGGGCTGGCTGCGGGGCGACGACCAGGCCTGGGCCGGGGCGGCGGCGATGTCGGCGCTCGGCGGGGTCGGCACCCCGGCGGAGATAGCGGACGTGGTGGCCTTCCTGGCCTCCGAGGACGCGCGCTGGGTGACGGGCCACTGGATCGACGCCACGGGTGGCTCGCTGGCCTGAGCCGGGCGCGTGGAGGGCGCCGACCAGGGCGGGTTCGAGTGGCTGGTGGGACAGGCGCGGCACACGATGGTGACGGTGCCGTCCGTACGTCGGAACGGCATGAGGAGACGGCCTCCCCTCTGCTAGATTTGGCTTTGATTGGTCTATACCACACGGCCCCTCCCCAGCCCCTCCACCAGATCGGCAGGCACAGCGTGGAAGTTGTCATCGTCAAGGACGCCAAGGCGGGCGGCGAGCTCATCGCGGACGGCATCGCCGGCCTCCTGCGCCGCAAGCCCGACGCGCTGCTCGGCGTGGCCACGGGTTCGACTCCGATCCCCATCTACGACGCCCTGACCGCCCAGGTCGCGGCCGGTTCCGTGGACGCCTCCCGCGCCCGGATCGCGCAGCTGGACGAGTACGTCGGGCTGCCGTCCGGGCACCCCGAGTCGTACCGCTCCACCGTGCTCCGCCAGGTCGTCGAGCCCCTCGGGCTCTCCCACGACGCCTTCATGGGCCCCGACGGCTCCGCCGAGGACGTCCAGGCGGCCTGCGAGGCGTACGACAGGGCGCTGGCCGAGGCCGGCGGTGTCGACCTGCAGATCCTGGGCATCGGCACCGACGGGCACATCGGCTTCAACGAGCCGTGCTCCTCGCTCGCCTCGCGCACCCGGATCAAGACGCTCACCCAGCAGACCCGCGTGGACAACGCCCGCTTCTTCGACAACGACATCGAGCAGGTGCCGCACCACGTCATCACCCAGGGCATCGGCACCATCCTGGAGGCCCGTCACCTGGTGCTGCTCGCCACCGGCGAGGGCAAGGCCGAGGCCGTGGCGCAGACCGTCGAGGGCCCGGTGGCCGCGCTCGTGCCGGCCTCCGCGCTCCAACTGCACCCGCACGCCACGGTCGTCGTGGACGAGGCCGCGGCCTCCAAGCTGAAGCTCGCGGACTACTTCCGCCACACCTTCGCCGACAAGCCCGCCTGGCAGGGCATCTGACGGCGTCCGCGGAAGACGACGAAGGGGCCCGGCACCTGGTTCAGGTGCCGGGCCCCTTCCCGTGCGGGCGTCGCTACGGGTGTCGGTGGCGGCGCTCAGGTGCCGGTGCCGACCACGGCCTCGGCGGCCGCGCGGCCGCAGACGCGGGCCGCGCCGTGCGTGGCGATGTGCAGGGCCCCGCGGGGCTCCGCCTCGTTGAGGCCCATCTCGACCACGACGGTGTCGGGGCGGGCCGCGAGGAGACCGTCCAGGGCCTCGGTCATCCACGGGTGGCGGTGGGCGTCACGGACGACCGCGACGATCCGGCGCTCCCCCGCGGCGGCGAGGATCGGTTCCACCGAGGCCTCGTCGTACGAGCCGGTCTCCGTGCCGGGCAGCAGGCGCTCCAGCTCCGCCGCGATGCCCCAGGGCGTCTCGTCGCCGACCGCGAAGTTCGCGACGGGGGTGAAGGAGGCCACGTAGGGAGCGCTGCTCACCGGGGTGTACGGCCGCTCCCCCCGGGTCACCTTCAGGGCCCGACGGGCCGCGACCAGTCCGATCTCGGCGCCGGGCGCGATCCCCTCCTGCACTGCCGCGCCCGGCACCGATTCAGCCCCCCTGGCCCGGTGGGACTGGGTCCAGGCCGCCAGGGCGCGCACGCGCGCCGCGGCGTCGGCCAGCCGCTCCTCGGGCAGTTCACCGGTCCGTACCGCGTCGACCAGCGCGTCGCGCAGCCGCAGTACGGTGTCCTCGTCGCACAGCCCGCCGCCGACGCAGATGGCGTCGGCGCCCGCGGCGATCGCGAGGACGGATCCGCGCTCGATGCCGTACGTCGCCGCGACGGCCTGCATCTCCATGCCGTCGGTGACGATCAGCCCCTCGAAGCCCAGCTCCTGGCGCAGCAGACCGGTGAGGATCTGCGGGCTCAGGGTGGCCGGACGGTGCGGGTCGAGCGCGGAGAGAAGAATATGCGCGCTCATGACCGCTTTGGTACCCGCGGCGATGGCGGCGCGGAAAGGTACCAGCTCACGGGCGTGCAGTGTGGCGAGGTCCACATCGATCCGGGGCAGCGCGTCGTGCGAGTCGACGTTGGTGTCGCCGTGTCCCGGGAAGTGCTTGGTGCAGGCCGCGACCCCGACGCCCTGGAGGCCGTCGACGTACGCCACGGTGTGCCGGGCGACCAGGTCCGGGTCCGGCCCGAAGGACCGGACGCCGATGACCGGGTTCTCGGCGTTGGAGTTGACGTCCGCCGAGGGCGCCCAGTTGAGGTCGACGCCGCACTGGGCGAGCCGGCGGCCGAGCTCGCGGGCCACGGCCCGAGTGAGCTCGACGTCGTCGACGCTGCCCAGCGCGTAGCTGCCGGGGAAGGAGGAGCCCTGCTTGACCTCCAGGCGGGTGACGTCCCCGCCCTCCTCGTCGATGGCGACGAGGACGTCGTCCCGTTCCGCGCGCAACTGCGCGGTGAGCGCGGCGAGCTGCTCGGGGCTGACGATGTTCCGGCCGAAGAGGCCGACGGAGGACAGGCCCTCGCCGATGTGACGGCGCAGCCAGTCAGGGGCGGTGGTGCCGACGAAACCGGGCTGGAGAACCGTGAGCGCGTCCCTGGTCAGGGTGGACGTGCCGTGTACGAGAGTGGTCATGAGACGCCGTTATCCCTTCACCGCGCCGGCGGTCATGCCGCCGACGGCCTTGCGCTGGAGGAAGAGGAACACGATGAGCACGGGGAGGGCGAAGAGCGTGGAGGCGGCCATGGTGGCGCCCCAGTCGCTGCCGAACGCGGTCTGGAATTCGGTCAGCCAGCGCGTCAGGGTCTGCGACTCCTTGTCCTTGTTCAGCATGAGGACCATGGCGAACTCGTTCCAGGCGGTGATGAAACCGAAGAGCGAGGTCGACATGAGGCCGGGAGCGAGGAGCGGGAAGATCACCTTGCGGAAGGCCTGACCGCGAGTGCAGCCGTCGATCTGCGCGGCCTCCTCCAGCTCGACCGGGACGGCGGCGATGAAGCCGCGCAGGGTCCAGATGGTGAAGGGGAGGACCATCACGAAGTAGATGAGCGTGAGCATCGGGATGCTGTTCAGCATGTCGTTCTCACGGGAGATCAGGTACATCGCGATGACCATGACCTCCCAGGGGGCCATCTGCGCGAGCATCACGATCAGGACGATGCCCTTGCGCCCCTTGAACTTCATGCGAGCGATCGCGAAGCTCGCGGCCAGGGCCACGAGGAGGGCGAGCAGCACGGCGCCGAGGGTGACGACGAGGCTGTTCTGGACGTACGTCCAGAAGAGGTCGACACCGGTCGCGGTCGTGTAGTTCTCGAACGTCGGCGAGAAGACGAAGACGGGGTCCTTCGTCATGATCTCGTGCTGCGGCTTCAGCGAGGACGAGAACATCCAGTAGACGGGGAAGACGAACACCACGGCGAGGACGAGGGCGGTGAGGTTCTTGGCGACCACGCCGACCGTGAGCGGCTTCCTGGTGCGCAGCTTCTGCGGAGTCTGGGTGGTGGCGCTCACAGCTCCTCCTCCTGCTTCAGGATCAGGCGGAAGTAGAAGGACATGATCGCGATGAGCATCACGATCGTCAGGACGGAGATGGCGGCGGCGACACCGTAGTGGAACTGGCCGACGCCCTCGATGTAGGCGAAGACCGGGAGGGTCTCGGAGCCTCGGTCGGGGCCGCCCTGGTTCATGGCGTAGACCTGCGCGAACGCCTTGAAGATCCAGATGATCTCCAGGAACGTCGTGATCATGAAGAAGGACTTGAGGTTCGGGAAGACCACGGCCCAGAAGGTGCGCCAGCCGCTCGCGCCGTCCATCTTGGCGGCCTCGTACAGCTCCGACCCGACGGTGGTCAGGGCGGCGTACATGTTGAGGGCGACGAAGGGGACGGAGCCCCAGACGAGCAGGATCAGGATGATGACGAGCGTGGAGAAGCCCGTCTCGAACCAGTTGTGCTGCTCGTAGCCCGAGAAACCGAGCGTGCGCATGAGCCAGTTGGCGACACCGAACTGCTCGTCGAAGAGCCAGCGGAAGACGGTGACGGAGGCGATGATCGGCATGGCCCAGGCGAGCATCAGGGCCAGCGAGAGGACCAGTCGCATCTTCTTGCCGAGGCGGTTCAGCAGCAGGCCGATGCCCGTACCGATGGCCATGATCAGGGCGACGTTGACGGCGGTGAAGACCACGCTTCGGACGACGACCGTCCAGAACTGCGAGTCGCTCAGCAGGTCCGTGTAGTTGTCGAAGCCGGTCCAGACCGTCTCACGGGTGATGAACTCTTTCCGGTTGAGCTCCTGGAAAGAGAGGATCACGTTGCGGATCAGCGGGTAGAGCAGGAGCACGGCCATGGACAGCAGGGCCGGCGTGACGAGCAGATAGGGCAGCAGCCCACTCGGCAGCGAGCGTCTGCCGCGCGAGGGCTGAAGGACTTCCTTCGAGCCGGAAGGGGGTGGCGGAGTCTGAGACTTCCCTGCCGCCCTCCCGGGCGCGTCCTGAGGAGCGGCGCCGGCCGTCCTCTGGGAGTCCACGGTCATGGTCTTATTCCTCGCGGTTCTGGGGCTCCCGCGCCCACCGGGGCGCGGCCCGGGGGAGCGGGCCGCTGATCACTGCATGCGATGCGTCACTGCAAAGCGTCACTGCAAGCGCCGGTGGTGCGGCCGGTGCGACACCGGCC
>NZ_JBHXRL010000001.1:706093-770473 GCF_042717315.1 Streptomyces sp. NPDC058650 | reverse complement strand
CGTGTTCTTGCGTTTCCGACTCTATCAGATCTTTCCGATCCGATTTCCTCGGTGCTTTCCGGTCCCTTTTGCTTTCGCTCCGGGCCCTTCCGGCGGTTCCGACTCTATCAGATCCTTTCGGCGCCTGATCCCCAGTCAGCGGGGTTTGTCTTTCCGGCTGTTGGGCCGTTCCGACGTCTCAAACTCTAGCGGATTTCCCCGTCGACTCATAATCGAGTCTTTCGAATTGAATTTCGGCATGCCGAAATTCATCCCGGTGGGGAGTTCGTGCTGAGTAGAGGTGCCGCATCAGCGGCGGGAGTGGCTGTCGAAGAACCGTTCCGGCTCCGTGACAGCTCGGAGAACATTACGCATCCGGCCGGGGTGTGTCAACCCCCGGCCGGTGGCCGCGCGTGGTGGTGTCAGTCCAGGTCCGTCAGGCGGCCGCCGGCGTCCGGCTGGGTGAGCTCCACGCGGCGCAGGAGGCGGATGAGGACCTCGCCGAGGACCCCCTTCTCGTCTGGCGTGAGGTCCTGGAGGAGGTCCTCCTCGAAGTCCGTGGCCATGTGCATGGCCTCCAGCCACTTCGAGCGGCCCTCGTCCGTGAGCTCGACGATCACGCGGACGCGGTTGTTCTCGTCGCGGTCGCGGGTGACCAGGCCCTCGCCCGCCATGCGGTCGATGCGGTGGGTCATCGCCGCCGGGGTGAGGCCCAGTCGCTTGGCCAGCTCGCCCGGGCCCAGACGGTAGGGCTCTCCGGCGAGGACCAGCGTCTTGAGGACCTCCCACTCGGCGTTGCTGATGCCGAGGTCGGCGAGCTGGCGGCCGTACGCCACGTTCATCCGGCGGTTCAGCCGGCCGAGGGCGGAGACGACCTTCTCCACCTGGGGGTCGAGGTCGCGGTACTCGCGCTGGTAGGCGGCGATCTGCTCGTCGAGGGTCGGTTCCTGGGGGGCCTGCGGGCCGGACCGCTCGGGGTTGTCGGACATGCGGGGAGTATCCCACGGGTCTCGTTGGCGTTGAAGTCCTTCGGCGTGTACTGTTAAGGGTCTAACTTTAGTGTTGAAGTCTTCAGGGTTCAGGGCTACACCTCTGAACCTGCGACCGAAGTGGGTGAGTGTGACCAAGGCGAGGGGCGCTGCGATGCGCCGTATTCAGGCAGGCAGCGCGCTGAGCGCGTTCGGACTCGGCTTCACCGTGCCGTACCTCTATGTGTACGTCGCTCAGGTGCGGGATCTGGGCGCGGCGACCGCGGGCATCGTTCTCGCCGTCTTCGCCATGGCGGCGCTCGTGGTGCTGCCCTTCAGCGGGCGGACCATCGATCGGCGCGGGCCGGTGCCCGTGCTGCTCGTGGCGTCGGTCGTGGCCGCCGTGGGTGCGGTCGCCATGGGCTTCGCGTCCAGCGTGCCGGCGGCCGTGGCCGCCGCGGCGCTGCTCGGTGCCGGTACGGCCGTGCTCCAGCCGGCGCTTGCCACGATGATCGTCTGGTGCTCGACGCCGGTGGGCCGGACCCGGGCCTTCGCCACGCAGTTCTTCCTGCAGAACCTCGGCCTCGGTGTCGGTGGTCTGATCGGCGGCCTGCTCGTCGACACGAGCCGGCCGGGCAGTTTCATCCTGCTGTTCTCGATCGAGGCGGCGATGTTCCTGGTGCTCGCCGCGGTCGTGGGGACCGTCCGGATGCCGGGCTCCCCCGCGTTCCGGGGTACCCGTCCCTCCGAGGGCGGCAAGGGTGGCGGCGTCCGCGCGCTGCTCGGGCACAAGGCGATGGTGCAGCTGTGCGTCCTCGGCTTCGTCCTCTTCTTCGCCTGCTACGGACAGTTCGAGTCGGGTCTCGCCGCCTACGGCACGGAGGCCGCCGGGATCGAGCCGTCGACGCTCGGGATCGCGCTGGCCGCCAACACGGCGGTCATCGTCGCGGCCCAGTTCCTGGTGCTGAAGTTCGTCGAGCGCCGCAAGCGGACCCGGGTGATCGCGGCCGTCGGTCTGATCTGGACCGTGGCGTGGCTCATCGCCGGGTACGCGGGGCTCGGGCACGGCAGCCAGGCCATGGCGACCGCGGCGTTCGTCTCGACGTACGCGCTCTTCGGGCTCGGTGAGGCGATGCTGTCGCCGACCGTGGCGCCGCTGGTGGCCGATCTGGCGCCGGAGTCGATGGTCGGGCAGTACAACTCGGCCTTCGCCCTGGTCAAGCAGCTCGCGCTGGCCGTCGGTCCGGCCGTCGGCGGACCCATGGGGGCCGCGCTGCACGGTCCGTACATCGTGACCTTCGTGCTCTTCTCGCTCGGCATCACGTTCCTCGCGGTCCGGCTCGGCCGGCAGCTGACGCCCGAGCAGAACCAGCCGTCGCTCGCCGCCGCCAAGCCGTCGAAGGTGATCGCGCGGCACCAGCCGGAGAAGAAGGTGGAGGCCGCCGCCTAGCCGGGCTTGTTCGGCAGGGCGAACTCGCACCACACCGCTTTGCCGCCGCCCGGTGTGCGGCGGCTCCCCCAGGACGAGGCGATCGTCGCGATGATCGAGATACCGCGACCCGCCTCGTCCTCCGTTTCCGCCCTGCGGCGGCGGGGGAGGTGGTCGTCCCCGTCCGTGACCTCGATGATCAGCCGGCGGTCCGTGCGACGGAGGCGGAGCCGCATGGGCGGGCTGCCGTGCTGGAGGGAGTTCGCCACGAGCTCGCTGGTGGCGAGGACGCCCAGGTCGCGCAGCTCGACCGGGAAGCGCCAGGACGACAGGACGCCGGTGGCGAAGGCACGCGCGCGGGGCGCGGCCTCCACTCCGCCGAGGAGCTCCAGGGCGGCGTTGTGGAAGAGCTCGGCGTCCGAGCCCTGGCGGGAGGGGTGCTGGACGACGAGGACGGCCACGTCGTCGTCGTGCTCGGCGGTGACTCCCAGGGCGCGGAGCAGCCGGTCGCAGACCACCTGCGGTGTGCCGTCGGCGCCGGAGAGGGCGCGGGCGAGGGCCGCGACGCCCTCGTCGATGTCCTCGCGGCGGCGCTCGACGAGGCCGTCGGTGTAGAGGACGGCGGTGGAGCCGGGCGGCAGGGCGATGGAGCCCGAGGTGTGCAGCCAGCCGCCGGTGCCGAGGGGCGGGCCTGTGGGGTCTTCGGCGCGGCGCACGGTGCCGTCCTCGTCCCGTACGAGGATCGGGAGGTGGCCGGCCGACGCGTACACCAGCTTGCCCTCGCTGGGGTCGTGGATCGCGTAGACGCAGGTGGCGATCTGGCTGGCGTCGATCTCGGCGGCGAGGCCGTCGAGGAGCTGGAGCACCTCGTGCGGGGGCAGGTCCAGGCGGGCGTAGGCCCGGACGGCGGTGCGGAGCTGGCCCATGACGGCGGCGGCGCGCACGCCGCGGCCCATCACGTCGCCGATGACGAGCGCGGTGCGGCCCGCTCCGAGGGTGATCACGTCGTACCAGTCGCCGCCGACCGCCGCGTCCGTGCCGCCGGGCTGGTAGGTGGCGGCGATCCGCAGGTCGTCGGGCTGCTCCAGCTCCTGCGGGAGCAGGGAGCGCTGGAGGGTGACGGCGGTCTCGCGGTGGCGGCGCTCGCTGGCGCGGAGGCGCTCGGCGGCCTCGGCGTGGTCGGTGACGTCGGCGGCGTGGACGAGGACTCCGCCCTCGATGTGGGGGCTGTCGACGGGCAGGCACGTGACCGTGTACGAGCCGCCGTCCTGGGTCCGGCGGGACTTGACCGTGCGGGGCTTGCCGCTGCGCAGGACCTGGTCCATGAGGGGCAGCAAACCGAGGTCCTCGGCCTCGGGGCAGGTGTCGGTGACGGTGGCGCCCGCGGGGCGGGGGCCGAAGGCGGCGGCGTAGGCGTCGTTGACGTACGCGATGCGGTGCTCCGGGCCGTACACGAGGGCGACCAGGCCGGGGAGACGGCCGAGGAGCTCCCGTACGGAGAAGTCCTCCAGGGCGGGGATGTCGGTTGCCTGGTCGGATGCGTCGGCGACGTGCTCCAGCTGCTGCCCGTACTCACCGCGGGCGGCGGGCACGGAGCCTTCGGTCCCCCGCGCCGCTCGGCGCTGCGTGCCGGGGAGCCGGGCGCTCCAACGGGTGAAGTTCACGGATCTGTATGCCTCGTGGTGTCGGTGCCGTGCAGAGTCACGCTGTGCAGGTGTGAGCCCACCTATGGTCACACGTCCAGTGTGGACGAGTGCACTGACAGTGATGTCAGGACGACGGCTTGTCGCCGTGGTCGGGTGGCGGTGCGGCGGCGAGTTCGAATTCGGCGCGCGGGTGTTCCAGCGAGCCGAGAGAGACGATTTCCCGCTTGAACAGGCCGGAAAGGGTCCATTCGGCGAGGACGCGGGCCTTGCGGTTGAAGGTGGGGACCCGGCTGAGGTGGTAGGCGCGGTGCATGAACCAGGCCGGGTAGCCCTTGAGTTTACGTCCGTAGACGTGGGCCACTCCCCTGTGGAGGCCGAGGGAGGCGACGGACCCCGCGTACGCGTGCGCGTACTCCGTGAGCGGTCGGCCGCTCAGGGAGGCGGCGACGTTCTCGGCGAGGACCTTGGCCTGGCGGACGGCGTGCTGGGCGTTGGGGGCGCATTCCTTGCCGGGTTCTCCGGAGGTGACGTCGGGGACGGCGGCCGCGTCGCCCGCCGCCCAGGCGTGCTCGACGCCTTCGACGGCGAGGTGGGCGGTGCAGCGGAGCCGGCCGCGTCCGTTCAGGGGCAGGTCGGAGGCCGCGAGGACGGGGGCGGGCTTGACGCCGGCGGTCCAGACGACGGTGCGGGTGGGCAGGCGGGTGCCGTCGCTGAGGACGGCGACCCGGTCCTCGCAGGATTCGAGGCGGGTCTCCAGGCGGACGTCGATGTTGCGGCCGCGGAGCTCGCGTATGGCGTACTTGCCCATCTCCTCGCCCACCTCGGGGAGGATCCGGTCCGAGGCTTCGACGAGGACCCATTTCAGGTCCTCGGGCTTGACGTTGTGGTAGTACCGCGTGGTGTAGCGGGCCATGTCCTCCAGCTCGCCGAGGGCCTCGACGCCCGCGTAGCCGCCGCCGACGAAGACGAAGGTGAGGGCGGCGTCGCGGAGCGCGGGGTCACGGGTGGAGGAGGCGATGTCCATCTGCTCGATGACGTGATTGCGCAGGCCGATGGCCTCCTCGACGGTCTTGAAGCCGATGCCGTGGTCGGCGAGGCCGGGGACCGGGAGGGTGCGGGAGACGGAGCCGGGGGCGAGGACCAGCTCGTCGTAGGCGAGCTCGATGCCGCCGGTGCCCTCCTCCTCGGTGGCGAGGGTGGAGAGGGCCGCGGTCCGCTTGGCGTGGTCGATCGAGCCGACCTCGCCGATGAGGATCCGGCAGCGGTCGAGGACCCGGCGGAGGGGGACGACGACGTGGCGCGGGGAGATGGAGCCGGCCGCTGCCTCGGGCAGGAACGGCTGGTACGTCATGTAGGGATCGGGAGTGACCACCACGATCTCGACGGTGCCGGCTCTGAGCTCGGCCCTGAGCTGCCGCTGGAGGCGCAGCGCGGTGTACATGCCGACGTAGCCACCGCCGACCACGAGAATGCGCGCAGGTTCGGTCACTGTCCCATGACGCAACGCCGTCCGTTGTTTGTCCACAGGCCTGACAAATTGTGTGACCGGAGGGGTACGGAGGCGCGGGGTGGCGCGTGCGCGGGGTGCGGGGTGAACGGTGCAGGTCACAGCGGGCGGGACGGGTGGGTCGCGGGGTCGGAATCGGGAGTCTTCCGGGCCTTGCTCCGATCGGGGGGCGCACCGTACGGAACTCCCCCTTCTGAATTGACCCGGACTCAACTATGTTCGTACTTCATCGGGGTGTCGGACGGGAGCGCGTGGACCGAAGCGCTCACGGACCGGAAGCCCCGTGCCAGGGCGGGGAGTCTCCGGGGGGAGACATCATGAGCGGGGGAACGCTTATGCATATTCAGGATTCACGGTGGCAGTCGGTCGTCGGGACGGCGACCGCCGACGACGGCCAGGGCGCCGGGGCGGTGTCCCCGATGGCGGGCGGCAGGTCCGCTCCGCTGCGGGTGGACGCCCAGCGCAATCTGGAGCACGTGCTGCGGGCCGCGCGCGAGGTCTTCGGCGAGCTCGGTTACGGGGCGCCGATGGAGGACGTGGCGCGCCGCGCCCGGGTCGGCGTCGGCACCGTCTACCGGCGCTTCCCCAGCAAGGACGTGCTGGTGCGGCGGATAGCCGAGGAGGAGACCTCCCGGCTGACCGAGCAGGCGCGGGCCGCGCTGGGCCAGGAGGACGAGCCGTGGTCGGCGCTCTCCCGGTTCCTGCGGACCTCGGTGGCCTCGGGTGCGGGGCGGCTGCTGCCGCCGCAGGTCCTGCGGGTGGGTGTCGACGACCCCTCGGGGCCGGTCGGCGCGGACGCCGCGGAGGACGCTGCCCGGGTGCCGCACCAGCGGGGTGTCGCCGATCCCGACGCGCGGGTGATCGCGCCGCGCGCGGTGCCGGCCGAGGAGCGGGACGACGCGGGGTCGGCGGAGCTGCTCGACGTCGTCGGTCGGCTCGTCGACCGGGCGCGTGAGGCGGGCGAGCTGCGGGCCGACGTGACCGTGGCCGACGTGCTGCTCGTCATCGCCACCGCGGCTCCGGCCCTGCCGGACGCGGCGCAGCAGGCGGCCGCCTCGACGCGGCTCCTCGACATCCTGCTCGAGGGGCTGCGCTCCCGGTAGCGCCGGGCGCCCTTGTGGTGCGGGGTGTTTGCTGTGCTCCGGGCGGACCAACGCGCATCGCACGAACGTGTGAGCGGTTACGCCCGGATACGGGAAGTCGCCCCGGACGAGTGGTAAGTGGACGCGTCGCTTCGGCGTGCCCGCGCTCTGTGGCAGTCTTGGCCGGTGTTCGGGTCTGGGCGTGCGTACGGGGGCTTCCGCGATGAGCGGTGACGGTCGGGACGATCCGCTGGACAGCGGCGGCGGCGCGGAGACCGGTGGTCCGCCTCCCCGCCAGGTGCCGAGCCAGGGTGGCCCGGGAAGCGTCTCCGATGCGCCCCTGAGCGGGCCGCCGATCGGGGCGGGGACCGTCGAGGCGAGCGTTCCACAGCAGCGCGAGGGCAAGGCGGGAGCCGGGCCGGGTGCCGCTTCCGGTGCCGGGGCCGGGGGCGTCGCGGGGGTGACCGCCGCCGAGGCGGACCAGGTCGGAGACGAGTCCGCCGACGAGCCGGGCGGGGTCCTTCCGCCGCCCCTCGAACTGCCGCCCTCCGACGCCGAACTCGTCCAGCTCATGCGGGACGGCGACGGCTCCGCGTACGAGGAGCTGTTCCGGCGCCACTCCGAGGCCGTCCGGCGGTACGCGCGCACCTGCTGCCGCGACGCGCACACCGCCGACGACCTCACCGCCGAGGTCTTCGCCCGCACCCTCCAGGCGGTGCGCGGCGGGGCCGGGCCCGAACAGGCCGTGCGCGCCTACCTCATGACCACCGTCCGGCGGGTCGCGGCGAACTGGGCCAGGACGCAGAAGCGCGAGCACCTCGTCGAGGACTTCGCCCTCTTCGCGGCGGAGGCCTCCCGCTCCTCCGAGGTCTCCGACCACGACACGATGGACCTCGGCGCCGACGTACGGGCCATGCACGAGGCCGAGCAGTCGCTCGCCATGCAGGCCTTCCGCTCGCTGCCCGAGCGCTGGCAGGCCGTGCTGTGGCACACCACCGTCGAGGAGGAGTCGCCGAGCGAGGTCGCCCCGCTCTTCGGACTGACCGCCAACGCCACGGCCGTCCTCGCCAGCCGGGCCCGCGAGGGCCTCAAGCAGGCCTACCTCCAGGCCCATGTCAGCCAGGCCCTCACCTCGGGCGGCGACTGCGCCCGGTACGCGGACCGGCTCGGCGCCTACGCGCGCGGCGGTCTGCGGATGCGGGCCGAGCGCGGGCTGCGCAAGCACCTGGAGGAGTGCGCCAAGTGCCGGCTCGCCGCCGGTGAGCTGGCCCATGTCAACGCCGGGATCCCCGCGCTGCTGCCGGTCGCCGTCATCGGCTGGTTCGCCGCCGGGTACTCCCTCAAGGCCGCCGGTGTCGTCGCGGGCGGTGCCGTCGGTGCCGCAGGCGCGGGAGCCGCCGCCGCGGCCTCCGGCGCGTCCGGCGGAGCTTCCGGAGGCTCCGCCTCGGGCGGTGCCGCCGCCGAGGGGCTCGGCATGCCCGCGAAGGCCGGCATCGCGGCCGGTCTGGCCGTCGCCGCGGCCGCCGGGCTCGTCTGGGCCATGGCCGGGGATCCGCAGCCCGTCGCCGCGCCCAAGCCCACGCGGCCGGTCGTCACCCCCGTCGTACCACCGGAGCCCGCTCCCCCGGCGAAGCCGACGCCCGCGCCCGTACCGCCGCCTCCGCCCGTACCGTCCGATCCGCCGAAGCCCACTCCGACCCCGACTCCGGCGCCGACGCCCACGCCGACCCCGACGCCAAGCCCGGCGAAGCCCTCCCCGAAGCCGAGCCCCACGCCGAGCCCCACGCCGACTCCGACGCCGAGTCCCAAGCCGACTCCGACGCCCACCCCAACGCCGACGCCGACGCCCAGCCCCGAGAAGACGTCTCCGAAGCCGCCTCCGCCCGCGCCGCCCGTCGTCTACCAGGTCAACGAGCTGGAGTACGGGATCTTCGGCGACGGCACCAAGCCCGAGGTGTCCCTCTCCGACAGCAGCTGGATGTGGCCGCGGAACAGCCCTTCGATCGGCGGCACCCCGTACGCCCACGGGGTGAGCGTGCACGCGCCGTCCTCGCTGCTCGTCAACCTCAACCGGCAGTGCACGACCTACGACGCGATCGTCGGCATCGACGACATCAGCGCCCTCCTCGGCCAGGGGGCCGGCGTCCGCTTCTCCGTCTACGGGGACGACGCGCGGCTCTGGCGCTCCGACGTGGTCCGGGCGGGCGACCCGCCGCTCCCGGTGCACGTCGACATCACGGGCCGCTCCACGATCCGGCTCGTGGTGGAGGAGCACACGCCCTTCGGCCGGGCCGCGGTCGCCGACTGGGCGCAGTCCCGGATCAGCTGCTCCTGACCCGCTCCGGTCCCTCCGGCGGCGCCGTACCGGTGTAGGCGGCGGCGAGTGCCAGGACGTCGTCGGGGCCGAGGCCCGTGCCGGCTGCGCGGGCGGCGGCGAGGCGGGAGGCGCCGAGGGCTGCGAGCGCCCGCGCCGTCACCTCCTCGGCCTCCCGCAGCTCGGGGACCGAGCGGGGCAGCTCGTGGCGCCAGGAGTCGACGGCGGCCAGGACCGTCACCGCGAGGGCCGGTTCGTCCGCCTCGGCCAGGGTGACCGCGAGCCCCTCGCCGAGCGCCGCCACGATGAGGTCCGCGCACTGGGCGTCCCGCGCGGCGCGCAGCGCGTCGGCGGCGGAGGCCGTGGCGGCGGCGCCCGCGCCCTCGTACGCCTCGACGCGGGCGGCGAGTCCGGCCAGCACGGCCGCGAAGTGCGGTGGCGCGGGGCCGGTGTCGACCAGGCTGCCCGCCGTCTCCAGCCGGGCACGGGCCGCCTCGACGTCGCCGAGGTGGAAGGCGATGGCGGCACCCAGGAAGCACACGAACATCTCGGTGTCCCGCACGTGGTGGCGCTCGGCCTCCCGTGACGCCTCTTCGAGTCCCTTCACGGCGGCCTCCATGTCACCGGCGCGGTAGGCGAGTTCGGCGAGCCGGGCGACGAGGAACGGGGTCTCGGCATGGGCGCCGACCTCGCGGGCCAGGCCGAGGGCCTCCTCGTACGCCTCGCCGGCCTCCTCGTAGCGGCCGCGCATCATGTTCGCCTCGGCCGCGGCGCTCGCGATCTGAGCGCCCATCCAGCGGTCGCCGACCCGCCGGGAGAGGACGCGGAGTTCGGCCAGGTCCTCGTCGACCCCGGAGACGCCGCCGGACATGCCGCCCGGCAGGTCGACGACCAGGTGCGTACGGAACATCAGACTGACGCCGACCTCCCAGTCGCCGCCGTGGCGGCGGCAGTTGGCGACGGAGGAGTCCAGCAGGGCGCGGATCCGCGCCGGTTCCTCGGTGAGGTACGCGGTGAACGGCCAGAGCATGCCCGGGAAGCGGGCGCCCTCGGGGCCCGGCTCGGCGCCGAACGCGGCGCGCACCCGGCCGACCAGGGCGAGGGTGTCGGGGTCGTCGCGGTAGTGGGCGGCCGTGTGGCTCTCGACGGCGAGGAAGAAGTGGAGCATGCGCAGGTGCATGCGCGGCCAGTACCGGGGGTCGGCCGGGTCGTCGGGGTCCTCGCCGAGGGCGAGCGCGCGCTCGACCCACGTCAGGCCCTCGGGGCGGTAGTTGCGCAACCACCAGAACCAGCCCATGGCGAAGACCAGACGGTGGGCGGCGGCCTCGTCGGGGACGGTGAGGAGGACCCGGTGGAGCGCGGCGCGGATGTTGTCGAGGTCCCGCTCGATCCGGTCGATCCAGGGGAGCTGCTCCCCGGACCGCAGCTTCGGCTCGGCCTCCTCGGCGAGGGCCGTGAAGTGGGCGGTGTGGGCGGCGCCGGTGGCGGCGAGGAGGGCGGGGGTCTCGGCGGCGCGCTCGGCGGCGTACTCGTGGATGGTCTCCAGGAGGCGGTAGCGCATCTCGCCCTCGTCGGTGGGCGCGGCCACGACCAACGACTTGTCGACGAGCGCGCCGAGGGTGTCGGCCGCCCCGGGGGCCAGCGCCTCGGCGGCGGCGAGGTCCCAGCCGCCCGCGAAGACGGAGACCTGGCGGAGCAGGGTGCGCTCGGCGGGTTCGAGCAGGTCCCAGGACCAGTCGACGACCGCGCGGAGGGTCTGCTGGCGGGGCAGGACCGTGCGGGAGCCGGAGGTGAGGAGACGGAACCGGTCGTCGAGGCGGTCGGCGATCTGGCGCGGGGTGAGCAGCCGGAGGCGGGCGGCGGCCAGTTCGATGGCGAGCGGCAGGCCGTCGAGGCGGCGGCAGATCTCGTCGACCGAGCCGGCGTCGGCGGCCGGGTCGAAGGTGGGGCGTACGGCGCGGGCGCGCTCGGCGAAGAGCCGGTGGGCCGGGGCGGGCGGGAGGGGCTCGACGGGGCGGACCGATTCGCCGGGGACGCCGAGGGGTTCGCGGCTGGTGGCGAGGATGCGGAGCCCCGGACAGTGGGTGAGGAGGGTCTCGGCGAGGGCGGCGGCCGCGCCGATCACGTGCTCGCAGTTGTCGAGGACGAGGAGCAGGGAACGGCGGGCGAGGTGCTCCACGAGGTGGGCGGTCGGATCGTCCTGGAGGGGCAGGCCGTCGCGGCTGATCAGGTTGATCTCGCGGAGGCGGAGCGCGGAGAGCACGGCGCCGGGGAGCGCCTCGGGGTCGTCGAGCGGGGCGAGTTCGGCGACCCAGGCGGCGGGGCCGACGGAGCGCAGGGCGGCCACCTCGGCGAGCCGGGTCTTGCCAGAGCCGCCGGGCCCGGTGAGGGTCACGAGGCGGGAGCGGGTCAGATCGCCCTGGAGGGCGGCGATCTCGGGCTCACGGCCGACGAAGGAGGTGAGGCGGGGGCGGATGTTGCCGGGGGTGGGGTCGTCGGCGGGGTGGGCGGCGTGGCGTCGCTCTGCATCGGGCTGGGGCTGGGGCCCGGGCTGAGGCTGGGGCTGGGGCTGGGGCCCGGGCTGGGGTTGGGGTTGGGGCTGGGGTCCGGGCCTGGACTCGGGCTGCGGCTCGGGGACGTACGCGAGGAGTTCGTGGTGGAGGGCGGTGAGTTCGGGGCCCGGGTCGGCGCCGAGGGCGTCCGCGAGGGTGCGGCGGGCCGACTCGTACGCGGCGAGGGCGTCGGCGTGCCGGCCCTCGGCCCGCAGGGCGCGGATGAGGTGGGCGTGGAAGGCCTCGTCGTACGGGTACGTGGTGGTGAGCTCGGTCAGCTCCGGTACGAGTCCGTCGGTGGCGCCCCGGCGCAGATCGGCCTCGACGCGACGGCGCAGGGCCGCGAGCCGCTGGGCCTTGGGCCGGACGCCCGCCGGGGCGGGGAGGTCGGCGAGGGCCGGGCCCCGGAAGAGGGCCAGGGCTTCCCGGAGGAGGGTGGCGGCGGTGTCGGGGTCGCCGCTGTCGAGGCGGGCGCCCGCGTCCCTGACGCGGCGCTCGAAGACGTACAGGTCGATGTCGTCGGGACCGGCGACGAGCCGGTAGCCGGGGCCGGGCGTCGAGACGACGGCCTCCGCGCCGAGGACCCGGCGGAGGCGGCCGACGAGGGCCTGCAGGGCGGCGGGCGCGTCCTGCGGCGGGTCGTCCCCGTACACGTCGTCGGCGAGCTCGGCGGTCGAGGCGGCCCGTCCGCCGCGCAGCGCGAGCGCGGCGAGGAGCGCGCGCAGGCGGGCGCCGCCGAGGGGGAGGGGGGTGCCGCGGGGGTCGAGGGCCTCGGTGGTGCCGAGGATGAGATACCGCACCGGCTCATTGTGTCCGGTGGGCTCGGGGCGCGCCTCGGGGTTTACCCGGGTGGGCCCCTCAGAGCACGGTGGTCAGAACTGCGAGGTGTCCAGGGCGAAGCCGAGCGGGAAGGGCAGTGGGACGACTGTCCCCAGCTTGTGGATGGACTTGTGGCCGAAGTCGTCCCCTGAGGGCTCGGAGCACACGACGGCCTCGCCTGCCTCGCGGTCGATCATGAGGTAGACGGGGATTCCGGCCCGGGCATAGGCCCGGATCTTCTGGACGCGGTCGCGGCTCGCCGTGGAGTAGGAGGTCACCTCGGCGACGAGGAGGACGGCGTCGGGGCCGTGCCATTCCTGCTGGTCGTCGAAGCTGCCCTTCGGAGCGATGACGAGGTCCGGAATGACACGGACCGTTTCGACGGATCCGAGCAGCCTGAGACCGATGCCCGTGTAGCGCCCGACGCCCTTGTCGTGGTCTCGGACCTGACCGCTCAGCTCCGAGACGATCTCCTCGTGCTCGCCGTTGGCCGGAGGTACCACGCAGATCTCCCCTTCGATCAGCTCCACACGCCAGCCCTTAGGGGCCAGCGCACTGAACAGCTCGAAGGCCTCCGGAACACTCATGCCCTCGCGGTCGGGGATGCCCTCGGAGAACGCGTCTTCAGGAACCGGCAGCGGCATCGCCATGCTGGACCTCCTTCGCTCGGTGCGAGGCTCTCAGCTTAGGACGGGTACCGCGGCGGGGACTGGAACACGTTCACTCAAGCGAGCGTGCTGTGACGTTTCACCAGGGAGCCGTCGCCCGGCTTCACGCCGGCAGTGACCTCGATGCCGGGATCAGTGGGCCCTGGACCGCTCGGTGGGCGCGGGGTTCTGTCGTGTTCGTCCAGCAGGAGCCTCGGCGGGCGAGGAGGCGGTGGAGCCAGAGTTCGGTGGAGACCAGGTCGGCGAGGCCGTCCAGGGGGATGGGGGCGCCGTCGGCCGCCGCGCACAGCGCCTCGCGGACGACGCGGGCCTCGATCAGGCCCGCGTCCGCGAGGAGCGGGGCGTCGAAGAGCGCCAGGAGGTGGGGGAGCGCGGCGCGCAGGCCCGCGCGCGTGGCTGCGGCCGGGACCGCCGGGTGGGGTGCGCCCCAGCCCGGCGGGAGGTCGTGGACGCCGGCGCCCGTGAGGACCGTCCGCAGGATGCTTGCTCGGGCGTCCGGCTGGACCCGGAGTGATTCGGGGAGCGCGCGGCAGGCCCGTACCACCTGGTTGTCGAGGAACGGGGCGTGGAGGCGCTGGCCGCGGATCTCGGCCGCCTGCTCCAGGACCCGGTGGTCGGCCGCCGCCCGGGCGAGGGCGGCACGCGCGCGTGCCTCGCCCGGGCGCTGTACGGAGGCGGGAAGCGTCGCCGCACGGTTCAGGCGAACCGATACTTCAGCCAGCGCCTCCCCCGTCATCCAGCGCGCCGCGGGCCCCGGCCTCGACCAGGTGAGCGCGGAGAGCGAGGCCTCCAGGGGGCCGAAGCCGTCCGGGGCCGCGCGGTTCGCCTCCTGGACCCGTCGCGCCGCCGCCTCCAGGCCCGTCCGGTACGGGGTACGGGCCAGCTTCCGCGCCGCCCTGTACACGGTCAGCGGCACCAGGAGCGCGCCCGCCGACGCGCCCGACGCCTTGGCGAGCGCCGCCACCGGGCGCACCAGGGAGCGGCGCCTGCGGTCCATCAGGAGGTCGGCGAGGCGCGCCGGGTGCGCGTCCAGGACCTGCTTGGCGCCCATGCCCGTGAAGTGGTCGGCGCTGCCGCCCGCGAGGCGCCTGCGGTGGCGTTCCGCCGTGACCAGCGCCGGACCCGGCTCGTCGGTGAGCGGCCCGTCCAGGACGGCGTACGGGAGCGCCTCCTCGCCCGCCGCGACGACCACGTGGTGCAGGCGCGGGTCGGCCGCGAGCTCCCCGGCCCGTTTCAGTTCGTCCTCGCGGTCCGAACCGGCCCGGGTCGCCAGGTCGTTGAAGGTGACCGCGAGCAGGCGCTCCCCCGCGCCCGAACCGTGGCCGAGGATCGTGCCCGGCCGGCCCGGCAGCCCCGCCGCGAGGAGCGCGATCGTGCCGGAGGCGCTGCCGCCGGACAGGTCGGCGCCGATGCCGGCCGCCGGGCCGCCGCCCCGGGCCGCGCGCCGGTCGGCCGGCCCCATCCCGGGGACCGGGCCCGGGTCGGGCAGCGGGGCCTCGGGCGCGTGCCGGGGCGCGGTGAGCCGGGCCCTGACGGCCTCGACCAGGGCGTCCCGTACCCCTTCGACGGCCTGCCGGGCGTCGGTCTCGGCCGCCGCGACCGCGAGCGAGGCCACCGTCTCGTACCCGGCGATCTCCCGCGATCCCTCCCGCAGGATCAGCGCGTGGCCGGGCGGAACCCGCCGCACGCCCTCGTACGGGGTGGAGTCGCGGAGCGCCTCCGGGGTCTCGGGGCAGGCGAGCAGGGCGCCGAGGTGGCCGATGTCGAGCTGGGCCTCGACGAGGTCGGCGAGCGGCAGGGCGGCGGTCGCGAAGGCGGTGCCGCCGGCCCACGGGGTGTGGAACACCGGCCGGGCGCCCGCGAGATCACCGGTGACGGTGACGCGGCGGCCGGCCTTGACGACGGCGGTGTAGCTGCCCGGCCACGCCGTCAGATGCCGCAGTGCGCCCCCGCGCGCCGTGAGCAGGCCGACCCGTAGCTCCTCGTCGGTGGCGGAGCAGCAGCCGAGCACGGCGAGGCGGGTGTGGTCGTCGACGGCCACCACCCGCACCTCGTCGGGGCGCCAGTCGCCGACCGCCCACAGGGGGTCGGGGTCGCCCCAGAGGAGCTGCGCGCCCACCGGTTGCACCGTGCGCCCCTCGGACGCCGTCGCGCCGGAGCCGGCGTAGCCGGTGGCGCCGGAGGTCGCGTAGCCGGGTGTGCCGGAGCTCGCGTAGCCGGTCGCGCCGGCGTCGTAGCCCGTCGTGGAGTCGTAGCCCCTCGTGGAGTCGTAGCCGCCGTTCACCGCTCCCGCCCGCGCCCCCGCGGTCGTTGCGAAGCTCGCGGCGACACTGCTCCAGCCCACCAGCCATCGCATCGGCGCCTCCACGTCCGTTCCGGTGGAGGCCATGCTGCCACGACAACGGCGCACGGGGCGGAGTCCGGGCGCACGCGTACGAAAGCCGAATGCGCCCCTGGCATGGGCCAGTTGGGAACCGGTGTCATTCGGCCAAATATCGACCCTCCCCTGCGGGTCCCGAAGGCGTCCGGGCGTCTGCCCGGCGCACCCCCGGCCCTCATGCGTCACCGGCAGCCCGGGAGGCGCTCCCGCCTCCCGGCGCCGTCCGCCGCCCGCGGGGAGCAGAGCGGCGGTGTCCCCCAGCCCACTGGTCCGGGACACCGTTCCCGGCCGAGCGGGCCGACCCACGCACCGACCATGGAAGCGCTCCCCCCGCCGACCGTACGAGAGCGCACGGCCGGGCGCACGGCCACACGGCGGGAGCACGGGGCGGGCCTGTGGCCCTCGGTGCCGACCGTTCACACAACAATCCCGCCATCCGGAACACCGCCCCTTAACGGTAGGGATGCGGCGAACTACGCTGTGTTTACGAATGCCGCACGCCTATGCCCGGCGTCGTGGCGGCCGTCTGTGGTGTCGAGGGGTGGCGTCATGTCCAGGGAGCAACGCGGGCCGAACGAAAAGCTCGGCACGGTTCTCGCCCTCGCGGGAATCAGCAACGCCGGGCTGGCCCGGCGCGTCAACGACCTCGGTTCACAACGGGGTCTGACGCTTCGTTACGACAAGACCTCGGTCGCCCGGTGGGTGTCGAAGGGCATGGTGCCGCAGGGCGCCGCCCCGCACCTGATCGCCGCCGCGATCGGCCAGAAGCTCGGCCGGCCCGTGCCGCTGCACGAGATCGGGCTCGCGGACGCCGACCCGGCGCCCGAGGTGGGGCTCGCCTTCCCGCGCGACGTGGGCGAGGCGGTCCGCTCGGCCACCGACCTGTACCGGCTGGATCTCGCCGGACGTCGGGCCGGCGGTGGCGGCATCTGGCAGTCGCTGGCCGGCTCCTTCGCCGTGAGCGCGTACGCGACGCCCGCGTCCCGCTGGCTGATAACCCCCGCCGACCCGTCGGTGGAGCGCGAGGCGCCCCGCTCCGGCCCCGGCGGGGAGGGCACGGGCTCCGCCGCCACGGCCGCCGCGGAGCACGCGCGCGTGGGCCACAGCGACGTCGCCAAGCTCCGCGAGGCCGCCGAGGACGCGCGGCGCTGGGACTCCAAGTACGGCGGCGGGGACTGGCGCTCGTCGATGGTGCCCGAGTGCTTACGCGTGGACGCGGCACCGCTGCTGCTCGGCTCGTACTCGGACGAGGTCGGCCGCGCCCTCTTCGGGGCGACCGCCGAGCTCACGCGCCTGGCCGGCTGGATGGCCTTCGACACCGGCCAGCAGGAGGCCGCCCAGCGCTACTACATCCAGGCCCTGCGGCTCGCCCGCGCCGCCGCCGACGTGCCCCTCGGCGGGTACGTCCTCGCTTCCATGTCCCTCCAGGCCACCTACCGGGGCTTCGCCGACGAGGGCGTCGACCTCGCTCAGGCCGCGCTCGAACGGAACCGGGGGCTCGCCACCGCCCGCACCATGTCCTTCTTCCGGCTCGTCGAGGCCCGCGCGCACGCCAAGGCCGGCGACGGGCCGGCCGCCGCGGCCGCGCTGAAGGCCGCCGAGGGGTGGCTGGAGCGGTCCCGGGCGGGCGACGCCGACCCCACCTGGCTGGGCTTCTACTCGTACGACCGGTTCTGCGCCGACGCCGCCGAGTGCTACCGGGACCTGAAGGCGCCCCGCGAGGTGCGCCGCTTCACCGAGCAGGCGCTCTCCCGGCCGACCGAGGATTTCGTCCGCTCGCACGGGCTGCGGCTCGTCGTCTCCGCCGTCGCCGAGCTGGAGTCGGGCAATCTGGACGCGGCCTGCGCGGCGGGCACGCGCGCGGTGGAGGTGGCGGGGCGGATCTCCTCGGCGCGGACGACCGAGTACGTACGGGATCTGCTGCACCGGCTCGAACCGTACGGGGACGAGCCGCGCGTCATGGAGCTGCGGGAGCGGGCCCGGCCGCTGCTGGTCGCGCCGGTGTGACGCCCGGCCCCGGCCCGGGGCCCATCCGGCCCTGATCCGCCGGACAGGCCCCGATCGGCCGGAGAGGCCCTGATCCGCCGGACCGGCTCCGATCCACGTGACCTGCGTCTCGTGAGCTCTCGCGAGGTTTCGCGGGATTGTCAGTGGGCCAGTGCACTATCGGGGTGGGAGGTGACAGGTGGCGCCGGTGTTTGACTGTGACGTGCTGGTGATCGGCGGCGGGATCGTCGGTCTGTCGACGGCGTACGCCCTGACGCGCGCCGCCCCCGGCACGCGGGTCACGGTCCTGGAGAAGGAGCACGCCCCCGCGCGGCACCAGACCGGCCGCAACAGCGGGGTGATCCACAGCGGGATCTACTACCGGCCCGGCTCGCTCAAGGCGCGGTTCGCGGTCGAGGGCGCGGCCGAGATGGTCAAGTTCTGCGCGGAGTGGGGCATTCCGTACGAGGTGACGGGGAAGCTCGTCGTCGCCACCTCGCGCGACGAGCTGCCCCGGCTGCACGCGCTCGTGCAGCGCGGCAGGGAGAACGGCATCCCGGTGCGGGAGCTCGGCCCGGCGCAGATCAGCGAGTACGAACCGCGGGTGCGGGGGCTGGCCGCGATCCACGTCGGCACGACCGGCATCTGCGACTACACGGCCGTCGCCGGGCGGCTCGCGGAGGCCTCGGGAGCGCGGATCCTGTACGGGGCCGAGGTCACCGTCATCGACCGGCGACCGTGGGGCGTCGCCGTGCGGACGGCGGACGGGCGGATCGTGCAGGCGCGGGTCCTGGTGAACTGCGCCGGGCTGCACTGCGACCGGATCGCGCGGCTCGCGGGCGACGATCCGGGGATGCGGATCGTCCCCTTCCGTGGGGAGTACTACGAGCTGGCGGACCCCTCGCTCGTGCGGGGTCTGGTCTATCCGGTGCCGGATCCGGCGTTCCCGTTCCTCGGGGTGCATCTGACCCGGGGCATCGACGGCGGCGTCCACATCGGGCCGAACGCGGTGCCGGCGCTCGCCCGGGAGGGATACGGCTGGTCCGTCGTCCGCCCGCGCGAGCTGGCCGCCACGCTGGCCTGGCCCGGGTCGTGGGCGATAGCCCGCGACCACTGGCGGTACGGGGCGGGTGAGCTGCGGCGCTCGCTGTCGAAGCGGGCCTTCACGGAGGCGGTACGGCGACTGCTGCCGGTGGTGGAGGAGTCCGACCTGCGGCGCGCGGCGCCGGGGGTGCGGGCGCAGGCGGTGCTGCGGGACGGGACGCTGGTCGACGACTTCCTGATCCGGGAGGCGGCGCGGACGGTCCACGTGCTGAACGCGCCCTCGCCGGCGGCGACGGCGTCGCTGCCGATCGGGCGGGAGGTGGCTCGGCGGGCGCTGGCGCGGTTGTAGCTCCGCGGGTGGTGGACGGGGCGGGGGGTTGCGGCCCGACCTCTGTCGTAGCCCCCACCCCGCCCCTTCCCGAAACCCTGCCGGGGGCTGGTGGGGAGGGAGGGGGAGTTTTTCTTCCCGGGGGCTCCGCCCCCGGCCCCCCGAGGCGGCAGCTCCGCGCCGCCGACACCCGGACCGGCACCTCGTCGTCAGCGGCACCGCGCACCCGGCACCTCGTCGTCAGCGGCACCGCGCACCCGGCGCCCCGTCGTCAGCGGCACCCCGGACTCGGCACCCCACCGTCAGCGGCACCCCGGACTCGGCACCCCACCGTCAGCGGCACCGCGCACTCGGCACCTCGTCGTCCGCGGCACCCCGGACCCGGCAGCCCGCTCAGCGGCACCCCGGACTCGGCACCCCACCGTCAGCGGCAGCCCGGACCCGGCGCCTCGTCGTCCGTGTGGTCCGCTTCCGGGCCCCGCGTCCCGGGCGGGCCTCCGCGCCGCCCTCACCATCAGTGCCGCGATCGTAGAATCGGACATTGTGTCCGAGCAGCCAGAGAACAGCCCGCAGTCCGCCGCCGACCCCGTCCAGCCCGTCGCGCGGCGGGGCAGTCGGATGTTCGCCCCCGGTGAGGGGCCCCTCCCCGATCCCGCCGGGGCTCATCACGAGCGCCGGATCCGGAGCTTCCAGCCGCGCCGCAGCCGCGTCACCTACGGGCAGGCCGAGGCCATGCTCAAGCGGTGGCCCGACTGGGGCCTCGACATCGACGGCAAGCGGGTCCTCGATCTCGGCGAGATGTTCGACGGGCTTCCGGTCGTCCTGGAGATCGGCTTCGGCATGGGCGAGGCGACCGCACAGATGGCCGCCGCCGACCCCGGCACCGGCATCCTCGCCGTGGACGTCCACACCCCCGGCCAGGGCAACCTCCTCGGCCTCGCCGACCGGAACGGCCTGACCAACGTCCGGGTGGCCAACGGCGACGCGATCATCCTGCTCCGCGAGATGATCGAGAAGGACGCCCTCGACGGCTGCCGCGTCTACTTCCCGGACCCGTGGCCCAAGGCCCGCCACCACAAGCGGCGCCTGATCCAGCCCGAGTTCCTCAGCCTGCTCGCGACCCGGCTCAAGCCCGGCGGCGTGCTGCACTGCGCCACCGACTGGGAGTCGTACGCCGAGCAGATGCTGGAGGTCCTCTCCGCGCACCCGGACTTCGAGAACACCCGCGCCGACGGCGGCTTCTCGCCCCGCCCGGACTTCCGGCCCGTCACCCGCTTCGAGGGCCAGGGCCTGGACAAGGGACACGTCGTGCACGATCTCCTCTTCCGGAGGAAGTGACACGGAGTACGTAACTCCTTCGCCCGGTGTCGGTGGGGATCGTTAGGGTCGCTCACGTGTCGAACCCCGTCCCCGCCGAAGCCGAAGCCGCCGCCGAAGCCGAAGCAGCCGCAGCAGCAGCCGAGGCGCATCGCGCGACCGCTCCCGTCCCGCACCGGGACACCGACGAGCCGGCCTTCCCGGCCGCCGCCGACCGGTCCCAGTGGCGCTACCGGCCCCGCCGCGCCTTCTGGCGCAACCGGCTGGTCCGGGCCATCGCCGTGATCACCGTGCTCGCGACCTGCGCCCTGTTCATCCTGGCGCTGGTCCGCGAGCAGACCGGCACCCAGGGCTTCCTCGTCGGCCTGGGCCTCGCCGTGTTCCCCGTACCGCTGCTCATGGCCACGTTCCGCTGGCTCGACCGGGTCGAGCCCGGCCCCTGGAAGAACCTGCTCTTCGCCTTCGCGTGGGGCGCCTTCGCCGCCGCGCTCGTCGCGATCCTGGCGAACTCCTTCGCGATCCGCTGGATCGCGACGGCCACCGCCGACCCGGACTCGGCGGACACCCTCGGCGCCACGGTGATCGCGCCGGTCGTGGAGGAGACCGCGAAGGCCGCCGCGATCCTGCTGCTCTTCCTCTTCCGCCGACGGCACTTCGGCGGACTCGTCGACGGGGTCGTCGCCGCCGGTTTCACCGCGACCGGCTTCGCCTTCACCGAGAACATCCTCTACCTCGGCAACGCCTTCGGGGAGGACCAGGAGTTCGGCTCCTCCGGCATCGGCTCGGTGACCGCCGGGACCTTCTTCGTACGCGTCGTGATGTCGCCGTTCGCGCATCCGCTCTTCACCGTGCTCACCGGCCTCGGCTTCGGCTTCGCCGCGCTCGCGCCGCGCAGGAAGCGGATCCGGCGGGTACTGCTGCCGATCACCGGACTGCTGCTCGCCATGGGCATGCACGCCGCCTGGAACGGCGCCGCCACCTTCGGCGGCCCCCTGGCCTTCTACGTGGTGTACGGCTGCTTCATGGTCCCCGCCTTCGGCCTGCTGACCTGGCTCGCCGTGTGGAGCCGGCAGCGCGAGCTGCGCACGATATCCGGGACGCTCCCGGCGTACGCGGCGGCCGGCTGGCTCTCCCCCGACGAGCCGCTCGCCCTCTCCTCGATGCGCGCCCGCCAGATGGCCCGCGCCTTCGCCGCCCGGACGTACGGCGCGCAGGCGGCGCGGGCCGTCGGCGAGTACGAGTCCTTCGCGACGACCCTCGCGTTCCTCCGGGACCGGGCCCGGCGCGGCACGGCCGGGCCCGATTTCCCGGCGCGGGAGCAGGAGCTCCTGCACCACCTCTGGCAGCGCCGGGCGGTCGCCTCCCCCTCGCTCACGTACGCGGCGCGGGCGAGCGGCCGGGTGTGGGCGCCGCCGCAGTACCTGGACTACAGCGGCTACAACCCGTACCGCAGTTAGGCAGTGGCCGAGGCCTCCGTGAGGAGCGTCAGGTCGGCCTCCGTGAGGGTGAGCTCCGCGGACGCGACCAGGGCCGGGAGCTGCTCGACCGTACGGGCCGAGGCGATCGGCGCGGCGACGGTCGGCCGGGAGGCGAGCCAGGCGAGGGCGACGGTGGCGAGCTCGGCCTCGTGCGCCTCGGCGACCGCGTCGAGCGCGGAGAGCACGGCCCGGCCCCGCTCGGTGTCCAGGTGTTCGCCGGCCCCGGAGGCGCGGACGCTGTCGACGGTGGCGCCGGGGCGGTACTTGCCGGTGAGGAAGCCGGAGGCGAGCCCGAAGTACGGGACGGCGGCGAGCCCGGCGCCCTCGACGGTCTCCAGGAGCGGGCCCTCGTAGGTGTCGCGCGAGACCAGGTTGTAGTGCGGCTGGAGCGCGACGTACCGGGCGAGGCCCTCGGCCTCCGCGAAGTCGAGGGAGGCGCGCAGCCGCTCCGGGGAGATGTTGGAGGCGGCGACGGCCCGCACCTTGCCGTCCTTGACGAGCTGGTCGAGGGCGGTGACGATCTCCTCGACCGGGACCGACTCGTCGTCGAAGTGCGTGTAGTAGAGATCGATGTGGTCGGTGCCGAGGCGACGCAGCGATTCCTCCACGCCCGCCTTGATGGTGGTGGCGGAGAGCCCCTTGAGGCGGGGGTGGGCGCCGACCTTGGTGGCGACGACGATGTCGTCGCGGTTGCCGCGGGAGGCGAGCCAGCGGCCGATGACGGTCTCGGACTCGCCGCCCTCGTTGCCCTCGGCCCAGGCGGAGTACGCGTCCGCGGTGTCGACGAAGTTCCCGCCGGCGGCGGCGTAGGCGTCGAGGACGGCGAAGGACTGTGCCTCGTCGGCGGTCCAGCCGAAGACGTTGCCGCCCAGGGCGAGCGGGAAGACGTGCAGATCGGAGGAGCCCAGCGTGCGGAGAGAAGTCATGGGTTGATCAACCCTCCGCACCGCCGGGCCTATTCCGGGCAAGGCCCGGGAGTGTCGGACGTCAAGGCGTCGGACCCCGGAGCGTCAGATGGACAGGCCCTTGGAGCGGAGCCAGGCCGCCGGGTCGATGCCGTCGCCGCCGGAGGTGTGGACCTCCATGTGGAGGTGGGCGCCGGTGACGTTGCCGGTGGCGCCGACGCGGCCGATCGTCTCGCCGGTGGTCACGGTCTGACCCGCGCCGACCGTCATGGAGGAGAGGTGCGCGTACCAGACCTCGGTGCCGTCCTCCAGCTCCAGGACGACCCGGTAGCCGTAGGAGCCGGACCAGCCCGCCGACGTGACCGTGCCGCTGTGGACGGCCTTGAGCGGGGTGCCCGTGGGGGCGGCGAAGTCGAGACCGGTGTGGTAGCCGGAGGACCACATCGAGCCGGACTGCATGTAGGTGGCGCTGAGGGAGTACGAGGAGAGGGGCATCGAGTAGCTGGCGGCGAGCTGGGCGAGGCGCTCGGCCTCGGCCTCCGCGGCCTTCCGCTCGGCCTCCGCCTTGGCTTCCGCCTCCGCCTTGGCCTTGGCTTCCGCTTCGGCCTTGGCCTTCGCCTCGGCGGCCGCCTTCTCCGCCGCATCGGCCTTGGCCTCGGCCTCGGCCGCCGCCTTCTCGGCCGCGGCCTTCTCGGCGGCGAGCTTCTCGGCCGCGTCGGCGGAGGCCTGCTGCTGCTCGGCCTGCTGGAGGATGCGGGCGCGCAGGATCTCGCCCGCGTCGGCCACCCGGGCGGTCGGGGCCGTCTCGGCGGTCCCGGTCTGCGTGGTGTAACCGGCCTGGGTGGTCCGGGCGGTCGCGGCGGTGCCGTTCGTCTTCTCGCCGGCCGGGGTGACGTACGTGGCGGCGGTGAGCGGGTTCGGGTTGCCGCCGGTCGCCTCGATGGTGTCCCGGATGCGCTGGTCGGCGTCGTCCGCGTCGTCGGTGAACAGCGCGCCGACGCCGGGGAGGTCCTCGGCCGCCGGGAGGTTCAGGTCGGGGAGGTCCGGGAGCGATATCGCGACCGGCGGCTTCTCCTGCGCGGTGGCGAGCCCGCCCGCACCGACGGCCGCGATGACGCCGACGCCGAGGACGGTGGAGGAACGGGCGAAGTTGGAACGCTGCTTGACGACCCGGTGCCGGCCGCCGGAGCGGCTCTCGGCGCGGAGGGATCCCTCGGTGGGGTTCCACTCGGTGTCCGGAGCGGCAGGACCCGCACCACCACCGAAGGCATCGAAGGGTGCTTCGGGTGCGGGAGTGTTGGACGCCACGAAGGCGCGCTCCTTTCCTTCCTTCTCGCCTACCGGGTTAGCTGACGGGTTCGGAGCAGGAAGGTCTCCTACGGGCGCGGTCGCACGGGTGCGAAGGGCCCGATTCACCCCAAGTAGTGGTTCCCCGGTTCCTTTTCAGGATTCGGCGCGTGCGCACGGTGCCGTCTCTTGCGACGGTTGTGACGACCGCGCTGCGTTATCGAACGTTAATAGACAGGGGGGTCCGATTCCAAGCCGTTCCCGGTGATCATTCATTGAATTGGTGGGGAATCGCCCGAGTTGACCCCCCTTCAGCAAGAGGCGGCCAAACTCTCGCGATCTGACGTTGTGTCAATTGTTATCGCAGCGACACCCTGTGACTACGCCTGGTGACCGGGGCGGATCGAGGGTCCTCCCGGCTGCGCCGGCGGTACCACCGGCATCGTCCGTCGCCTCTCCGGCTGCCCCGCCGCGGGCCTGCTCAGCGCGAGCAGCGCCATGTCGTCCGTCGACCCGCCGCCCGTGTGGAGCCGTACGTCGTCGACGAGCGCGTCGAGCAGCTCCTCGGGCCCCGGGAAGATCCGTCCGGCGAGGCGGGACGCCGGGTCGTAGAAGACGCCCTCCGCGTTCCGCGCCTCCGAGAGGCCGTCCGTGTAGAACAGCAGCGTCGCGCCCCGCGGGTACGGCCGCTCCTCGGCCCGGTCCGGCCACGCCGCCAGCTCGCCCATGCCGAGCGGCAGCGCCGGCTCCGCCGGATCCAGCACGTCCAGGTTCCCGTCCGCGTACAGCAACAGCGGTGGCGGATGGCCGCGGTTGACGACCCGTACGCTCCCGGCGTCGCCCTCGCCCCCGCCCGTCCCGTCGGCGCGCGGGATCTCCGCCAGGACGGCCGTCGTGAACCCCTCGAAGGCGTCGAGCCCGTGCCTGCGGGTCCCCTCCCGGGCCAGCGCCCGTTCCAGCCGCTGCGCCACCCCCTCCAGACTCGCCTCCTGCTCGGCCGCCTCCCGGAACGCCCCGATCACGACGGCGACGGCCTCGACCGCTTCCATCCCCTTGCCCCGCACGTCCCCCACGACGAGCCGCACCCCGTGCGGGGTGTCCTGCACGGCGAACAGGTCGCCGCCGATGAACGCGTCCGCCTGCGCCGCCTCGTAACGGGCCGCGCACTGCAGCCCGCCGATCCGCTCGTCGGGCGTCGGCAGCACCGCCTTCTGCGCGGTCTCCGCGATGACCCGCGCGGAGGCCAGCCGCTCGCCGCTGCGCCGCACGACCCGGTTGACGAGCATCGCGAGCGCGGAGACGGTGACGACGGTGAAGACCTCGGTGAGGGCCGGGACCTCGGTCGCCGTGCCGTTGTAGACGTGCAGCCCGACGCAGGCGAGGACGGCGGCGATCCCGGTGAGCAGGGTCGTGAGCGTCGAGAAGAACGGCGCGGCGATCAGCGGGGCGGCGGAGAAGAGCGGCGCGGCCGTGTACGTGGCGGGCGTCGACAGGTCGAAGACGACACCGCCCACGATGATCAGCGGGGGCAGCGCACGGAGGAAGCGCCGGGCCCCTCTGTACGGGCCGGGGCGGCGGCCCTCGCCGCCTCGCCGCCCGCCGCCCGCTGCTCCTAGGGGGTGCCCCACCTGTGCTCTCCTGCCCGGTCCGCACCGGCCACGGTGTTCCCGTACCGCGCCCTCCCAGGGTGGCCGCCACCGCACCCGGTCGCGACCCCCATGGGGCCGACTGGCGTACGCCCCCCTCGCTTCCGAGCACGTCCGGCGCGGCGGCTACAGGTTCCGCTCCGCGTAGACCGCCATCGCGTCCCGGACGAGGAGCGCGGTGCCCTCGCCGTGCTTGTCGTAGTTCACCGTGAAGCGCGGGTCGTCGACGTACATGCGGCCGAGTCCGATCACGTACTCCTTGGTCGGGGTCGTGGTGGCCGACAGCCACGCGATCTGGCGCCGCGTGATCGCCTGCACCTCGTCGCTGTCGGCGGCCAGGCCGTCCCGTACCGCCTGCCCGAAGTCGCGGGCGATGCCGGCCTGCTCGTCCAGGAACGCCTTCCTGCCTTCGGCGTCGAGCGAGCGCCACCAGCGGTCGCCCTTCTCGTACGCCGCGCGGCCCCAGCGCTCGGTGACCTCCGCCTCGTACCGCGTGTGGTCGAAGCCGTCGAACACTTCTTCTGCCATGAGTTCTTCTCCCCTCTCGGTCTTGTGGAGAGTGGTGCGGACGGCCTCGATCTGCCGGCCGATGCGCTCCCGCTCCTGCTCCAGGAGGAGCAGATGGGTGCGCAGCGCGGCGGACGGGTCGCTCTGCCCCTTGAGGACCTCGGCGATCGCGGGCAGCGAGAGCCCCAGCTCGCGCAGCAGCAGGATGCGCTGCAGACGCACGAGCGCCGCCTGGTCGTAGTACCGGTAACCGTTCGCGCCGATCCGGCTCGGCTCCAGCAGTCCCCGCTCGCCGTAGTGGCGGAGGGTACGGCTGGTGGTGCCGGCCTTCTTGGCGATCTCTTGGATCGACCACTCCATGCCGACCACGCTAAATCTTGACGTCGCGTCAAGGTCAAGCGGACGTCCTCGCGACACGAGGGGGGGAGGGGCATACGACGAAGGCCCGGATCCGATCGAAATCGGATCCGGGCCTTCGTTGCTACTGAGTAGCGGGGACAGGATTTGAACCTGCGACCTCTGGGTTATGAGCCCAGCGAGCTACCGAGCTGCTCCACCCCGCGTCGGTAAACACGACTCTACGTCATGACCGGCGCAAACGTGAAATCGGTTTCTCAGCAGCCGCAGTCGTCGGAGTCCACGGGCGCCGTGAGCGGGTCCGCGGCCTTCTCCGCGGGCCCTTCCCAGGTCTCGTAGGCGAAGCCCTCGCGCACCCAGTACTCGAAGCCGCCGAGCATCTCCTTCACCTGGAAGCCCAGCTCGGCGAGGGCCAGCGCGGCGCGCGTGGCGCCGTTGCAGCCGGGGCCCCAGCAGTACGTGACGACCGGCACGGACTTGTCGAGGAGCTGCTCCGCCTGCTCGGGGATGAGCGCGGTCGGCAGGTGGAGCGCGCCGGGGACGTGTCCCTGGTCCCAGGAGGCGGTGGACCGCGAGTCGATCACGACGAAGCCCGGGTCCGTGCCCTCGGCGGTCGCGGTGGCCAGCGCGGAGGCCACGTCGGAGACGTCGGCGTGGAAGGCGAGGCTGGCGGAGAAGTAGGCGGCCGCGGCGGCGGGGGAGGCCGGCGGGGTGCGGAGTACGGGGTTGACCTGCGTCGTTGTCGTCGTCATGGTGATCAATCTACGGACGAAGATCATCGTGCTGAAGTACGGATCCACGGCGGTCGGGGGCTTCGGCCGGGGAATCCCGGGCGTTGGCCACGGGGCGGCGGGGATCTCACGCAACGAGACCGTTCGGCCCGCTCGAACGCCGCGGCTCGTGTCACATCGGCAGGGTTCCATCCGTCATGACGACATGACGGAACGCGAAGGGGGAGATCGACGAGTGAACGGCGAGCGGGACGAAGCCAAGGAAGCCTTGGAATCCGAGGAAGGCAAGGAAGGCAAGGAAGCGCTGGCCCGGCGGTTCGAGGACGATCGGGGCCATCTGCGGGCCGTCGCCTACCGGATGCTCGGCTCGCTGAGCGAGGCGGAGGACGCCGTCCAGGAGGCCTGGTTCAAGCTCAGCCGCGCCGACGTCAGCGCGGTGCAGAACCTCAGCGGCTGGCTGACCACGGTCGTCGGCCGCGTCTGCCTCGACATGCTGCGCTCCCGCGGCTCGCGCCGCGAGGACCCGCTGGAGTACTACGTCCCCGACCCGGTCGTCAGTCTCCCCGACGCCACGAACCCCGAGCACACCGCGGAGCTCACCGAGTCCGTCGGCCTGGCGCTCCTCGTCGTCCTGGAGACGCTGTCGCCGGCCGAGCGGCTGGCGTTCGTGCTGCACGACATGTTCGCCGTCTCCTTCGACGAGATCGCGCGGATCGCGGACCGCACCCCGGCCGCGACCCGCCAGCTCGCCAGCCGGGCCCGCCGCCGGGTGCAGGACGCCTCGCCCGCCGCGGGGCCGGACGCGCGCCGCCAGCGGGAGATCGCCGACGCCTTCCTCGCCGCGGCGAACGGCGGCGACTTCGAGGGCCTGCTCGCGGTCCTCGACCCCGACGTGGTGCTGCGCGCGGACGGCGGCAGGGTCCTCGCGGCCGCGTCCAAGGTGGTGCGGGGCGCCGAGGCCGTCATCTCGCAGGCCCTCATGTACGCGAAGTTCCGTCAGGCGGCGCTGCCGGTCGTGGTCAACGGCGCGCCCGCGTTCGTGGCCGTCGTCGACGGCCGTCCGACCGTCCTCATGTCGTTCACGATCGCCGGGGACCGGATCGTCGGGGTCCAGATCCTGGCGGACCCGGAGCGGCTCGCCGCGCTCGGCCTCTCGGAGGAGGACCTGGCCCACGCGACGTTCTGAGGCTCCGCCCCACCCGGCGCACCGCATGCGGAACCCCTTCACCGTCGTCGTCAGGGTCTACGGCCCTGACCGCTCCGTCCTCGACGGCGGCCGGCGGCTCCCGCCCCTCACCGTCGTCGACTGACGGCACGTCACCTCTCCCCGGTGGCCACCCAGGTCACGGCCGCCAGGGAGACGGCGGCGCTCGCGACGCCGAGGACCGCACCCGCGGCGACGTCGCCCGGGTAGTGCACCCCGGTGTGGACCCGGGAGTAGCCGACGGCCCCCGCCAGGAGCGCGAGGGGCACGGCGGCGACGGGCAGCACGACCCCCACGGCGGTGGCGAAGGCGACCGCCGACGCGGTGTGCCCGGAGGGGAACGAGGCCGAGTCGGGCATCGGGACGTGCCGGCCCACCACCACCCGGGCCGCCTCCCGGTCCGGCCGCGGCCTGCGCACGAGCCGCTTGCCCAGCAGATTGGCCGAGGCCGAGGCCACGGCGATCGCCCCGGCGCCCGCGAGCGCCGCCCGGCGGGGCCGGCCGGGGACCACGGCGAGCACGGCGGCGACAGTGAGCGAGATCTTGGAGTGGTTCGCCGCCGTGGACAGCCGGCGCAGCGCCGTGTCCAGCGTGGGCGTGGGCGTGGCGGCAACGGCGGCGTACACCGCGCCGTCGACGGCACGGAGGTCGTGCATGACCGCCCGGAAGGTCTCGGGCTCCGCGGTCTCCGCTGTCATGTCCGTCATGCGCCGCTCCTTGGAAGGTTCAGGGGGTACGAGGGGTGTGGAACGCGAGCGTGGTGATCCGCCGCCAGTCGAGCGGCGGCAGGGGAGGCACCGTCCCCGGCCGGTCGCGCGGGACACGGACCCGCAGCGCGCCGGGGCGGAGGGTGCAGACGACCGGGGTGGGCAGGGTCAGCGCCTCCCCGTCCACGGCGACGGAGATCCCACCGGCCCCGTTGCCGGTACTTCCCGGACTTGCCACGACCTCGACCCTACGGGCCGTCAGCACGTTCAGGCCGGCCGCCTGGGTCCCCCGTACCGCCAGCTCGGCGGCCTGCGCGGCCCCGTCCACCCGGATGCCGATCACCCCGAGCTCGCCCCCGTCGAGGCGCGGCCGGTGGGCGGAGGCGACACCGAAGGGATCGGGCGCTGCATAGGGGTTGTTGCTGACGAGGAGCGCCTGCTGCGCCGGGAGGCGGACGGTGTCGACGGTCGCGTCGACACGCGCGCCCTCGCCGCCCTGGAGCAGGTCGGGCAGGACGTCGACGGCGGTACCGGCCTTCGCGTCGCGGTACTCGGGGCGCTGGACGACGTCCGCGTACACCCCGAACGAGACGGTGTTGACGAAGGGACGCCCGGCGACCTCGCCCAGGTCGACCCGGAGCTCCTCGCCGTCGGTCAGGGCGTTCAGGCAGGTCGCCGGGTCGGTGCGGTCGAGGCCCAGGTCCATGGCGAAGTGGTTGCGGGTGCCCGCCGAGATGACGAGGAACGGCAGGTCGTGCTCGGCGGCCACCGCGGCGACCAGCGCCTGGGTGCCGTCGCCGCCGGCCACGCCGAGGAGGTCCGCGCCGTCGGCGACGGCCTTCCGGGCGAGCGCGGTGACGTCGGTCTGCGCGGACAGGTCGAGCAGGACGACCTGGGCGCCCATGGCCTCCGCGCGTGCGACGAGCCCGAAACGGCCGACCTTCCCGCCCCCGGACTTCGGGTTCATGATCAGGACGGGCCGCCGGGGACGGGCCGCGGGTGCGCCGCTCCTCAGCGCGTTCCACTCCCGGTCCGGGCGGCGCAGCGCGGTCCGCGCGCAGCCGAGCGCCGTGCCCCAGAGCGCGAGGGCCACCAGCGCGTTGCCCCAGACGCCGCCGACGACGTACAGGACCAGGACGGCGATCGGCGCGGCCACGGCGAGCAGCCCGCCGAGCACCCGCAGCGGCCCGCGATGGGCGAAGAACCACCAGAGGCCCATGGCCGAGGCGACGAGCCCCACGAGTCCGGTGAGCAGGATCAGCACGCCGCCCGTCAGGGCGGTCACGATCGCCACGACCGCGCCGGCCGCGGCCAGCAGCGCACAACGGGCCAGCCGTCGGGCCGACCTCGCCGGATCGCCGGAACCGCTCTCCGTCACCGACCCCACCTCCACGTTCCGGATCCACATTCCCCCACGGTCCCTCACCCCGCGCTCCGGGAAGGCCCGTTCGGAGGAAAAAGATCTTCGAGGCGCCCTGGTTCTCCTCGCGGAGCCCTCCCGGAACGCCTACGTAACCCCCTCACGGAGCCCTCACGGAGCCCGCATGGGGCCCTCATGGGGCCCTCATGGGGCCCTCATGGGGGCTCATAGTGCCAGGCCCAGTGCGGCGAGGGCCGCCGTACCGGCGGCGGCGTGCTCGCCCCCGGCGAGGAGCAGCGTGCGCGCGGCCTGGTAGCGGCTGCCGGCCGCCTCGAACGCCCGCGCGGCGGCGAGGAGCCGCGGCGGGTCGCCGTCGAGCAGCGCCTCCGCCCGGTCCAGCTGCGCGGTGGCGACCGGGTTGCCGGCGACCACGGCCCGGGCGGCGGCCGTCCGGGCCCGGGCGTCCGGGTGCCCTGCGAGCACGGACGCCTCCGCCCGGAGGGCCACGTACCAGTGCAGCCAGATCCAGGTGACCCACTTCCACACCTGCTCCGGCTCCGGCGCGACCCGGTCGAGGGCCGCGGCGGCGTCCCCTTCGTGGAGCAGGACCATGGCGTCGAGGATCGCGCCGTAGCCGTGGCGGTACTCGTCCGCGGTGCCCGCCCGGTCGACGATCCCGAGCCACTCCGCCCGGGCGGCGCCGTCGCCGCGCAGGCCGTGGACCATGGCGACGGAGGCGGCCGCGGGGCCGAGGGAGAACGACTGCTGACGGCCGCTCCGCTCCCACGCGTCGAGGAACCGCCCGCTGCCGGTCTGCACCTCGTCGCCGCGGCCGGCGAAGGCGTCCGCGACCAGGAGCCAGGCCGTGGCGTGGTGACCCACCTCGGCGAGGATCGGATGGCCGGCGAGCTGCCGGCCCCAGCGGCGGGCCTCGGCCAGCCGGCCCGCGCCGAGGGCGGTGCCGGAGGCCATGGCGAGGGCGTCGAGGAGTTCGTGGGTGCGCGCGGGGTCCGCCGGCAGGGGGCTCAGGAGGTCGATCCGGCGGCGCGCGGCGGCCGCGGCGGCGAAGGCGTCACCGGCCCAGCTCCGGGCGCCGGACAGCGCGTCGAGGGCGGCGGACTCCGCCACCGGGTCGCCGACGCGCCGGGCGAGCACGACGGCCCGCTCGGCGAGCGCGATCGTCTCCTCCACGGTGTTGTCCGTGGCTCCCTGAACGGCACCGAAGGCATCCGCGAGCACGGCGGCCTCGGCGAGCGCGACGGCGGCGACGGCGGGGCCCTCGCCGCCCTCGCCCGCCGCGCCCTCCTCGCCCCCGGACAGCTCCCGCGCCCGCGCGAGGAGGGCCGTCGCCTCCTCCACCGACGGGAGCCGCGTGAACTCGCTGGAGAAGCGGTACGCGACGGTGGCGGCGGCCGCCAGGTCGCGCCCCGCCCCGGCGAGGTCCCCGGCCCGGCGGGCGGCCTCCCCGGCGGCCCGGTGCAGGCGGAACATGTCGTCACCGAGCCGCCGGCACCCGGCCACCGCGGCGGCGAGCCGCAGAGACTCCGCCGCCTCGGCATGGCCACCGGTACCGGCATCCGCACCGGCGAGCGCGGCGGCCTGCTCGTACCGCTCCTGGGCCTCGCCGAGCAGGTTGCGGGTGAAGGCCGCCTCCGCCAGGGACAGGGCGAGCCGATGGGCGTCCGCGCGAAGCTCCGGCCGCTCGGCGGCCCAGGCGAGGGCGGCCCTGAGGTCCTCGGCCACGGCGTCGAACCGGGCGCGCCAGTCCGCGCCGCCGACGTCCAGGAGGCCGGTGGCTCGCTCCAGACACCACTCCACGTGCCGCGAACGGACGACCGCCGACTCACCGACCTCGGCGAGACGCTCGGCGCCGTACTGCCGGATGGTCTCCAGGGCCTGGTAGCGGGTGCCGGCGGCGGACGGCGTGACGGTGAGCAGGCTCTGCTCGGCCAGTCGGCCGAGCCCGTCGGCGACCGCGCCGGGATCCAGCGGGGCGATACCGGCGACCTCCGCGGCCGCCTCGGCGGTGAACGGCACCACGAAGACCGACACCCGGCGCAGCAACGCCCGGTCCGCCGGCTCCAGCAGGTCGTGGCTCCAGTCGAGGACCGCCCGCACCGACCGGTGCCGGTCGGCGGCGCGGGGCCCGCCGGCGAGAATCCGCAACTGGTCGGAGAGCCCGGCGACGAGCCCGTCGAGCCCGAGCGTGGGCCAGCGCGCGGCCGCGAGTTCGATGGCCAGCGCCATGCCGTCGAGCCGCTCGCAGAGGGCCACGACCGTGTCGCGTACGGCCGGATCCGGCCGCATGCCGACCGCCGCCGCCCGCTCCAGGAAGAGCTCCACGGCCTCCGATTCCCCGCCCCCGTCCCGCGACAGCGGCGGGACGGGGAAGACCCGCTCGAACGGCACCATCAGCCGGGCCCGGCTCGTCACGAGCACCCGCACGCGCGGGCAGGCCGCGAGGAGCCGCTCCAGGAAGGGCGCCACGCCGCCGCGTATCTGCTCGCAGTTGTCCCACACCAGCAGCGCATGACGGTCCGCCAGCACGGCGAACAGCGACTCGTCGACACCCCGCCCGGGCTGTTCGCCCACGCCGACGGCGGCCGCGACGGCAGCGCCCAGGCGGCCCGGATCGGTGACCGGGGCGAGGTCGACGAACCAGACCCCGTCGGCGAAGTCGTCGGCCAGCTCCGCGGCGACGGCGAGCGCGAGCCGCGTCTTGCCCACGCCTCCGGGACCGACCGCGGTGACCTGCCGATACGCCTTCAGCGCCTCCGCGAGCTCCCCGCGCTCCCGCACCCGGCCGACGAACGCCGTGAGCGGCGCGGGAAGGACGGGCGCCGACATCGCGGCGGGAGCGGACTCGGCCGCCCGCCGGGAGAGCGCCCGCCGGTCCGGCACCGCCAGCTTGCGGAGCAGCGAGGAGACGTGCGACTCGACGGTCCGTACGGAGATGAACAGCCGCGCGGCGATCTCGGCATTGCTGAGGTGCTCCCCGAGGAGAGCGAGCACGTCGGCTTCCCGAGACGAGATCACTGAAGTGGACACGACGTCATTATCGGCTCGTACTGAGTCCGTTCCGTAGTCCGTTCCGTAGTCCTTTCCGTGGTCACCACGGAGGCGCGCGCGGACCGGCTGACGGACAGTGGAACCACGGCGAACGAGAGCCCGCCGGAAACCACCGCCCCACACACACCACAGGAGTGACCATGTCCGGTACGTCCACCACCCAGGGAATCAAGACGATGCTGCACCCCGTGTCCGACCTGGCGAAGGCCAAGGCCGTGTACGCCGCTCTGCTGGGCGTCGCGCCGCAGATCGACGAGTCGTACTACGTCGCCTTCGAGGCCGAGGGCCAGCACATCGGACTGCTGCCGGGCGGCGGCCCGCAGGGCCTGACCTCGTCGCTCGCCTACTGGCACGTGCCGGACATCGAGGCGAAGCTCGCCGAGGTGACGGCCGCGGGCGCCACCGTGAAGGACGCGGCGCAGGACGTCGGCGGCGGCCGCCTGGTCGCGACCGTCGTCGACCCCGACGGCAACCTCATCGGCCTCCTCCAGGACAACTGAGCGCGACCGATGACCGCCGCGCCCCGCTCCCGCGCCCAGCGCCGTCACGACACCGAGCACCGGCTCGCGCACGACGTCGACGTCTGGGTGGCCACCGCCTCACCGGACGGCACGCCGTACCTCGTTCCGCTGTCCTTCGACTGGGACGGCGAGGCCCTGCTCGTGTCCACCCCGGCGAACAGCCCGACCGGCCGCAACCTGGCCGCGACGCGCCGCGTCCGCCTGGGCCTCGGCCTCACCCGCGACGTGTCGATGATCGACGGCACGGTCGAGGTCCTGGAGATCGACGCGCTGCCGCGGGACCGCGGCGACCGCTTCACCGAACGGACCGGCTTCGACCCGCGCGCCGAGACGACCCCGTACCGCTGGTTCCGCATCACGCCGCACCGCATCCAGGCCTGGCGCGAGGCGAACGAACTCCCGGCCCGCGAACTCCTGCGCGCCGGCCACCCGGTGCCCTGACACCCCGGGAACGACGAAGCGCCCCGACCGGTCGAAACCGATCGGGGCGCTCGCCAGCAAGTCAGTAGGCCGTGTGGGACTCGAACCCACAACCAATGGATTAAAAGTCCTGGCTGGGGCGGGGTGGGTGGTGCCGGACGGTGTCGCACCATCCGGCATCGCCTGGCCAGAGTGGTCGAACGGTGTCACGTCATCCAGCCCGATCCGGCCTGTGCCGGAACGTCCGCTCACGCATCGCTCACGCATCTAAGGCAGGAACCCCGGATGGGCGGGTTCCCTTGCGGGTCCCACTCGGTAGTCAGCTGTTGGCGCTACGCACCGAGCGCTCCCGACCCGCGGGCCAGAATGCGGAATCCTCGGATGATGTGGTCGCCGATCCGGTTTGATGCGCCATAGGGCTCACCGCCCGGCAGGCGCCGCGCGACGAGTGTGCGAGGGACGAGGGGAACGGCCATCACATCGACGTACGACACCGTCGGCAGCGCATTCCGGGACACCGTGATCGCCCTGACCCGACGGCGGATCGAGATCTACCAGCACGCCGGTGAGGAGTGGCGATTCGCGGAGAGCCTGAAGTCCGTCAGCGAGGACACCGCCCAGGAGTACGAGGGCCGCACCGTACTCGAACTCGTCCAGAACGGGCACGACGCACTCGGCGGCGACCGCCCGGGACGCATCTCCGTCCTCGCGGTCCCCGAGGAGGGCGGCGGCGTCCTCTACGTCGCCAACGAGGGCGCGGCCTTCAACGAGAAGAACTTCCGCGCCATCACCGAGGTGGCTCTGTCGAGCAAGGCGGCGGGTGAGGGCATCGGCAACAAGGGGCTCGGTTTCCGCAGCGTGCTGCAGCTGACCGACTGGCCGGAGATCTACTCCAAGACCTCGGCCGACTCCCCGGTGTTCGACGGCTACTGCTTCCGGTTCGCGCGCCCCGACGACGTACACGCTCTCGTGGAGGATCCCGATCTGGCGGCCCGCGTGGTCGAGGATGTCTCCCCCCTCGCGCTGCCCGTGCCGGCCGCAGCCACGGACCCGGTACTCAAGGAACTGGCCGAGGACGGATTCTCCACCGTCGTACGGCTCCCGCTGCGGGACCAGCACGCCTGGGGACTCGCCGTGGCGCAGATGAGCGAGATGGCGAACGGCGACGCGCCGCTTCTGCTATTCCTCGATCGGGTGGCCGCACTCCTCATGGAGGTACGCGGCGAATCCCCTGACGCGTTCACGCGGGTCCTGTCCCGTACCGAGCATGCATCGGGCCTCGTCCGCGACCGCGAGAACGACTGGGTGACGGAAGTCGATCTCGCTGACGCCGGCCGCTATCTGCTGGCGCGCCGCACCGTGGAGGCTGGCTCCCTGAGTGAGGCGATCCGACGCAGCGTACGAGCCCGGGAGATCGATGCAGCCTGGGAGAACTGGAACTCCGAGGCATGGGTGGCGGTGGCCCTGAGGCTGGACACCCCGCTCGCGCACGGCCGTATGTACACGTTCCTCCCCATGGCCGCCGCTGCCCGGTCTCCCTTCCCCGGGCATGTCCACGCCCCCTTCTTCACGAAACTGGCGCGGCTCGACATCAGCGAGTCGGTGGCCCTCAATGACCACCTCCTCGACCACGTCGCCCACCTGGCGGTGGATCTGAGTCGGCGCATCCGCTCGGAATCACCGCACCTCGTGGCCGCCGATCTCGTTGTCGACCTCGTCAGCTGGGATGTACCGAACCGGCTGAACGCCGCTCTCGACGGAAAACTCGGCACCGAACCGATCGTCCCGCTACACGGCACGGAGACCTGGGGCTCGCTGCGGGACTCCTACGCGTGGCCTGAAGGAAAGCGCTCCTGGCGGGTACTGACCACCGACGCCCTCGCCGATGCAGGAGCTCCGCTGCTCGCTTCATCCGTCGGTTCCGTCCGCCACGCGCGACTCGACAAGCTGTGCAGAGCCGTCCTTCCCACCTCGCTCCGCGCACCGGCACAACTGTCGGCCGAATGGGTCGAACGCGTGGCCGCGACGCTGCCCCGCGAGGACGAGACAGCGGCAGGACCCCTGTGGGGTGCCTTCTACGGTGATGTCGCGCATGCGTTCGCGAGGGATCAGGACGCGCTGCGCGGCCGCCGCATCATCCTCGACCAGAGTCTGCGGCTGAGGAACACCCTCGGCGGCGCGGCCGAGTCGCAGCAGAACGACGAAACCGTCTTCTTCCACCCCGACGCCGACTCCATCACCCAGGTCCCCGGTGACCTGAAGGCGCTGCGCCGCCGCATCGCCTTCACCCACCCGACGATCGTCTGGGACCCCCAGGGGCGCGACTTTCTTCAGCACCACCGGCTCGTGCGCCCGTACGAGCTCGACCGGGTCTTCGACGCGCTGGAGGACCTGCTCGCCGGCCGCCCCACCGAGGCACTCGGCCGCGACGCCCTCGTCTTCGCCTTCCGGCAGTACCCAACGCTCACCCAGACCCAGCGAGGCCGCCTGCCCCGCATTCCCTTCCGCGTCCCGCTGGCAACCGACGGCTGGGGCAGGGCGGCACGATGTTCCTTCTCACCCGCCTGGGGCACCGAGGGGGCACGGAGGCTGGACCGGTTCCTCGGCGAAGGTGGGGCCGGGGTGCCCGCCGCGATCGCCGCTCAGCGTGACAGCTGGATCAGCGGACCAGACGCCTGGCCCACACCCGTCCGCGACAGGTCCGCCTACGTCGAGTTCCTCTCGGCCCTGGGAGTATGCGACGGCATGCGCCCGACCCTCGTCGGCGGCCGGCTGAAACCCAGCCACGGCAACGATCTGCGGCCGGCCGGCCTCGCCGTACGCTTCGGACTCGGGGACCCGCTCGCCGCTGTCTGGACCGCGGACGTCCAGAAACGGTGGACCAGGTTCGCCCACCCGTGGACACCGTACGAGTTCACGCGGGCACCGGCCCACCTCGCGGGAGGGGCCGACGTCGCGGCACTGCCCAGAACGGCTCGGCGTGAGTTCGCCGAACTGCTCCTCCACGGGCTCCGCACCTGGGGCAGCGAGGTGTTCACCTTCACCGTGCACAGGCCCACGTATCCCTTCAAGGACGAACACGTCTGGCCGACACCGCTCGCCTCCTTCCTCCGGGGCCTGGCATGGCTCCCCGTGGAGGAAGCGGACGGCCCCTCCTTCGTCACGCCCGGCCAGGCTTGGTTCAGCACCGACGGCGAACTCCCCGCCTTCGTCCCGGCCCTGCCCTTGACGACCCGGCGGCTGCTCGCCGACAAGGCCGTCGCCGACCGCCTCCTCCAACTGGGTCTGCGCAGATGGGACGACCCGCAGCACGCAGGGGCGGTCGTGCTGCAGCTCGGGGACACGCTGGACAATGGGGAGGTCCCCGAGTACCTCAGCGTCTCCTTCAAACGGCACTACGAACGGGCTTGGTCGCAGATCGCGCAGACGGGAGTCTGGCCCTGGGCCCCCAGCGAGGAGATCCGGCTGGCCGTCAGCCGCGCCAACATGCTCAGCGCCCTGGCGGTGCCCGCCTCCGCCGGGGGAGTCACCGTCTACGTGCGCGACCAGGAGGACCCTCTCAAGGAAGCGCTCATCGAGCTGGCGGGTCACCCCGTACTGGTCGCCCCGGCCGAGTCCGGGGAGGCCATCGTCCGACTCGCCGAGGCGAACGGGCTCCAGGTGGAACGCACGTCCGCCACCCATGTCCAGGTCCGGCACAGGGACGGCTCCCCGATCACCCCGGACGGAGCGGCCACCGCACTCGTCGAGCGAAGGGAATGGCTGGTCACCGTCGTCGCCCTCGCCATGGAGCTGAAGTCCGGGGCGTTCGTCCGGCGTAGCGAGCGCGGCGTCCGTGCCGCGCTCGAACGGCTCCGCACCATCCGTCTTGTGCACGCCGCCGACGTGGAGATCGCCATCGCGGGCGCACCGACCGAACCTCCATCGACGACCCGGGCGCTGCCACTGCCCGACGACAACCACCCCACCGTGGTGGTCTGGAGGAGCGAAGAAGGCTGGGACGAACTCCAGGCGGCAACGCCGGCCATCGCACAGCTCCTGAGCCGTCCGTGGCTGCAGGACGCGCTCGAACTAGTCCTGGTGAAACTGGAGCGGCTCTTCGGCGGCCACCTACCCGGCCACATCGACGACGGATTCCTCGCCCAGGCCCTGGACACGACCGAGGCGAAGGTCACCGAGATCAGACGCCACCTCACCGGCGACGTACAGGACGCCGTACGGCTGATCCGTCCCGTCCTGGCCTGCGTCACCACCACCGACTGGGACGAGGAGTCGGAGAACCTCCTGGCCCGTGCGGGAAACGAGTCCGAACTCCAGGCGGTCATAGACCGGTACGCACCCGACCTGCCCGTCTCGTCGGAGGACCTGGTGGCCCTCGCCCGCTCCTCCACGACGCCCGCCGAGCTGCGTGACGAGCTGCGACTCGACTTCATGGAGTTCAACGCGGCACTCACCACGCTCGGCCCCGGGTACTCGCCGTACTCCTACCCCGACGTTCACGAGCAGGTCTTCGGCGACTTCGTGCGTACTCACGCCGACACGATCCTCGACCGACTCCGCGAGCGCTACGCGGCCGTTGCCGACGAGGGCGGCGACTTCACCCCATATGCGGCGGCCCGCGGTCTGCACGACCTACGGCCCGACCCGGACTGGCTGCCTCGCTTCATGACTCCGCCCCCGGAGGCGATGCGCGTCAGGGTGGGGAAGTGGCTGCGCGAGCACGGCGCCGACGACGACCTCGACCGGCCGGGAACCCTTCCGCCCGTCGACCTGCTGCGTGAACGCAACGCTTCTGCGATCGACACGCTGGTGAAGGTTCTGCTTCCCCTGGTGGAGGCTTGGTGCCGCAAGCAGGGCGTCGAACCTCCGAGCGGCTGGCACGGCGCTGTCCTTCTGGAGTCCAAGAGCTGCGTCGACAGGTCCGGGCTGAGCGATCTGGTGGCGTTGAGCGAGAGCCAACTGATCGACGCAGTGGAGCGCGCGGTGAGGTGGCCCGACGGCATGCCGCGGACTGCGGATCTCGTCCAACTGGGCCTAACTTCGAACGACCTGGCGCGGACGGCGAAGCGCCTCTCCCATGGTTCCGGCGGCACCAGCGGCATCGTGCCGCGCACCATCACCATCGGGGACGCCGAAGTCAGCGTGGGACGCGACCAGCTCTCCGCCATTGCGGACATCGCGGCGCGTACGGTTGGCGAATCCTTCCTCGCTCAGAGCGGCAGGGTGCGCCTTGACGCCGTCCAAGGCGTACCCCGGCCACGTCCGGGAACGAGCTCCCCCAAGCAACGCATCGTCGTGGCGAAGATGAATCAGACCAACGAGGATCAGCGATCGGCCATCGGCCTGGTCGGAGAAGTGGCGGCTCGCGCATGGCTCCAGCGTCGGTACGCGGACGTGCGCTGGAGGTCGGGATACGCCGCTGTCGTCAACGGAGACCGCGACGCATCCGACTCGCTGGGGTACGACTTCGAGGTGAAGTGGCGCGACACCACCCGGTTCTTCGAGGTGAAGGCGCTGAGCGAACCGAGCGCCGACCGAGTCGAGTTCGAGCTCGGACCGTCCGAGGTGGACGCTGCCCGCCTCCACGCACGCGGCAGCCGCTACCGCATACTGCTGATCACTTCCGCGCTCGCCCCCGAGGACCGCAGGGTCTTCGAGCTTCCGAACCCCTTCTCTGCGCAGGGCCGGGACAGGTTCAAGATCGTGAGCCGAGGATTGCGCTACCAGTGCTCACCTCTCGGGAAGAGGTAGGCACACTGCCGAGAGACAGCTCTTGCACCAACACCTGGGGAGGTGCCCCGGATGCGGAGTACAGCGGCCGTCTCGAAGGCCGCTTGGACCTATTAGTAGCCCCCTCTCCTTCCAGCGAGACCCAAAACTGGTTGTTCAGGGGCGCCGAACATGCGATCCTGCAGGGCTCTACACAAGCGATGTCGGTGAGGTATGGATGTTCAATTGGCACCTCGGCTACGCAACAAGAGATCCCCAAGGCAAGATCAAGGAATTGAGCCTAGGCGGAGAAGCCGTATCTCCCGACTTGGCCGACTCTCACCAAGAACACCTGAACATTCTTACAGAGGCTCTAGAAAACCCCCCATACGCCCAGCTCTCAGCTCAATACGGCAAGCTATTCGAAGCACTCAATGAGCTGCATAGCGGAAACTTCCCATCCCTCTCATACAAGGAAAAGCTGGACCCTCTGCCCCTTCTGCTCGACTCATTCCTTTCGGCCTTCCGTGCCTTCGATGACCGAACATGCAAGTGGCTCTCAGGGCGATACGAGCCGAACATTCTAAACGCCTTCAGAACCAGTCTATCCCATGAGTACGACACCGTTTTCGCCTACCGCTTCATGTACAAGCTGCGCAATTATAGTCAGCATTGCGGATTGCCACCCATTTCAGGGCACTCCAGCAGGTGGCTCGACCGTGACGGGGTACAACGGAGGGAAGTGACCGTAACTTTTGACTCAACCGAGCTCTTGAGGCGTTTCGACAAATGGGGCCAGCCCGTGAAAAGCGAGCTCCAAGATATCGCCGGGGAGTTTTCCGTTGTCGAAATGGCCGCCCAATTGATGGCATCTTGCACGATTGCGCAAGCGAAGCTGCTGTTGTCCATATCTCGCCACTTGCAGGAATCGGCAGATTTCCTGATCTCCTGCGACCGAAGCCCGTCAGGGCCGCAGACCGTCCCTGTCCTTATTCGAGTAAACCCCAACTCTTGGCGCGACCCCGAAGGACTGAGAGATCTTCAGCTTCGCTACATCCGCCCGGAGTTGGCGCATTTTCTAGAATCATCATTGCGTCAATCAGAGACGATTCTGGCCGAGTTCGAAAATTCCCACACCACAAAGAAGTGACCCCATCAGGACAGATCCCCTGCGAGCGGAGCGCAGGACTCCCAAAAGGCTCTTAAAGGCATCAGAATACCGGCGTCATTGCGAGCACGGCCATCATCTCCAATGCCGTAGGCCGGCACCTATTTCATGATCGTTAATGAGCACCTTCTGGACGATCACAATCAGGTCCAGCCATTGGGAAGCAGCAGTGGATGGTAGGCGCCCCGACGCGACAAGACCGCGAACCTATGGGCCTGTCAGGCTGCGTTCAGGGGCAGCGCCAACCGCTGTGTAGTCACAGGCCCAAATACCGGTGCTGGCATACCAGAAGGCGGCAGCGAAGGTACAGACCTCGGCGGTGGGATCACCGGACCGGGCGATGACCGGCTCAATCGGTCTACCGGCCCATCATGAATGTGACCGCGGCAAGGGAGGCGCCCCCGAGGGCCATCGCACACAGTCGTAGCTTCCACGTGACGGGGTGAGTGACCACCCTCTGCGCCACGGCCCAATGCCGGTAGAGCAAGTAGCCCGCTACGTCGAGGAGGACAGCAGCCCCACCCGCCAGCCAGATGTACAGCACGAGGGCATGACCGAGATCCGCGAACCGTGAGAAGAACTCCTCGCTGAGAACCGTCTGCGTCCACCGTGCCACCGCTGGGCAGAATGCCCAAGCGGCCATGATCGCCGCCCAAGCTTGTGAGGTTATCGACGGCCCAGGGGGCGTCGGAACAGAGGTGCCACCGAGCACGTTCTGGGTCCCGCCGATCACGGTGGGCCCGACGAAGACGTTGTGGTGGACCTCCGAGGCGTCAGAGTCCTGGCCCATGCTCCACCGCTTACATGTTGACGATCTGGGTGCCGCCCAGCTGGGTCGGTCCATGAAACTGGTTGCCGTGGATGTTCATCCCGATGCATGGCTGCGAGACTCCCAAGGCGTCTTGCAGCTGCCGGAGAAGGTCCTCGTCGGATGCAGCAAGTCGCCGGACATGCTCGTGCACGGCGCTGCGCAATGTCGTTGGGTCCTCCCCACGAAGACGATCAAGATCTTCGATTCGCGCACCCTCGTCGCTTCGTGAACGGCTCAAGATCGCGCTCAGCCGCGGACGAGCGGCTGCATAGGCATCAGTGACGAGCAGCGCGGTAAGCGCCGTGGCGACGCTCTCAGCCAAGAAGCCGATATCTGTCATGCGTCCTCCTACCTCTTCGCACATTCCAGGCTACGGAGAGCAACGCCTGCTGTCTGGGAGATCGCCAGACAGCACCACTTCCATCCACCTATCCGCGGGCGAGAGCATGGGCCCACGCCCTGCGAACGCGTTCGACCAGTGGCAGCGGCAGGCTCTGCGCGCAGCCGCACCGCCGGGCGGTACCTTCGCTCGGGAGACAAACTGCGGAAGGGGTCAAACGCCGAATGTCGCACAATACGGTCACCGCCGACAGACATGAGCAGCGTGGCCTGATCCTCGACTTCGCCGGGGTGCTCACCGCCAGCCCGATCGAGGTTCACCGCGCCTGGTGCGTGTCGGAGGGGCTGGAGCCGGGTGCGTGGCGGGCCACCCTCAACGATCACCCCAAAGGTCGACGCCTGTACGCGGCTCTGGAGATCGGGGAGATCGGGCAGGCCGAGTGGAACGAAGGTACGGCGGCCCTGCTGGGCCCGCAGGTGGATCCGGTGAACCTGATGGGCCGGGCCTGGGCCGGGGTGCCTGCGGCCCGCCGGATGGTCGGGCTCGCGCGGGCCGCGCGGGACGCCGGGCACCGGCTCGCCCTGCTGTCCAACAGCTTCGGCCTCGACCCGTTCAACCCGTACGAGCACGTCGGTATCTGGGACCTGTTCGACGTGCACGTCGTCTCCGAGCTCGTCGGGATGGCCAAACCCGATCCAGCGATCTACGAACTCGCTTTGGAGCGCATCGGGTTGCCTGCCGAGCAGTGCGTCTTCGTCGACGATCACGCGGTGAACCTTCCGCCGGCAGCTGATCTCGGTATCGCTACCGTCCACGTCACGGAGGAAGACGAGGCCGTGGCCGAACTGGAGGCCCTGCTTGGCGTGACAGCCGTACTCGCCGGCTGAGGCCAACTGCACTCTGCGCAAAGGGCATCGAAGCTGCCGCTTCTGCCAGTACTGTCCGTGTGGGGCCCATCATGCGGAGGTTCTGGATCATGCAGTGGTCGGAGTACACCACCTCTGAGCGCCTGAAGGCGCTGCGCGGCGGCATGACGCAGGAGCAGCTGGCGGAGGCGTCCGGCGTATCCGTCGGCGTGGTCCGCAAGCTCGAACGCGGCGGGACGGCGTCCCTTCCGTCCCTGCTGTCGATCGCCGACGCGCTCGGTACGGACATCGCCGTGCTCTTAGGGCAGCAAGCGCCCCGCCGGTCCATGGACCGTGACGAGCGGGCCGCGCTGCGCATGGTCTCGGCAGCCACCCACGACGCGGCCATCGGCATCCCCTCCGAAGTCGAGCCAGGCACCGTCGAGGAGCTGAGGGCCGTCGTCCGCCGCGCGGACGACGCCTACTGGGGTGGCCGGTACACCGAGCTCGGCACCCTCCTGGGGCAACTCCTCCCCGAGGCGCGAGCGCGGTTCGACGCGGCCGGCACCGACGAGCGCGAAGCCGCGGCCGGTGTCCTGATCGACACCTTCCAGACGGCGGGCATGGCCGCCAACGTGCTCGGTTCGCGCGATCTCGCGTACGCGGCACTGACGTACGGCCGCCAGATCGCTGTCCAGGGCGGTGACGTTCTCCGTGACGCGCATCTCGCCGCCACGACAGCGTGGGTCAACCTCCGTGACGGCCGTACGAAGCAGGGCTTCCTCCTCGCCGCAGCCCAGGCCGACCGGATCGAGCCCAAGATGAGCGAGCACGACCCCGACAGGCTGAGCGTGTACGGGCAGCTCGTCACCAACGCCGCCGTCGCCGCGTCCCGAGGCGGAGCGAACGCCGACAGCGCGCGCGAGTACCTCTCACAGGCCCATGCCGTCGCCGCCCGCATAGGGGACGAGCACGCCCGCGGCTCCCACGCCCAGCCGTACGGGCCGATGTACGCCGCCACGCAGGCCATGAGCATCGCCGTGGCTCTCGGGGACACCGCCGGGGCGCTACGGCTCATGGACACCGTCCGCCTGGACGACACCGTTCCCCTGGCCACCCGGGCCCGCTACGGCCTCGACGTCGCCCTCACTCAGGTCGAATGCCGACGGTGGGACGCTGCCGCCGATACCCTCCAGGCCGTCTGCACGATGGCTCCCGGGTGGGTGCGCCACCAGATGCTCCCCGGCGTCATCATCAGCCGGCTCGCAGGCGTGTCCGTCACCCGGCTGCGAGGGCTCGCCGACTCCGCCGGCGTTCCCCTCGGAGTGCGCTGACCCGCACACCAGCACTGCAACGACCCGTAGTAGCCCCAGGACCGCCACCAGCCCGACTGCTACGGGACGTTGCACACCGCCGAGGGCGCCTTCTCCCGCTGCCACGGAACGTGGCACGGCGAGCGACGGCGGACCGCCGTCGGCGTCACGGCCCGTGCCTGGGCGCGCGCCCGGCGGCGCAGCAGCCTTGTGGGCATGCCGATCAACCCGCCCGACGGCCTCGGGCACGTGCCCGTCGCCGTCTACGCCTGTGCCACCACCCCCGCCGTCATCCGTGAGGGCGAGGAGCGCGGTCGCTACTACGCCGACGCCCGGCACTGGCACGTCGCCGGCGCCTGGTTCGACTTCGACCCCGCCCTGCCGCTCGCGGAACGCCCCGGCTGGCAGGCCGTCCTGTCCGCCCTCTCGGCCGGAATGATCCGGGGCGTCGTCGTCTGCGCCTTCGCGCACGTCGCCACCGACGCGGCCCAGTTCGCCGGCCTCGGCGTCCGCATCCGCGAGGAGGGCGGCTTCCTCGTGGATGCCGCGAGTGCCGCCCCGATCCGCCGTACGCCGGGTCAGCGCCAGCGGCGCCGTGACATCGCCGACGCGGCCTCCGGCTGGGACCCGCAGAGCGAGACACGTGAGGCGGACACCCTGTGACCGCGGAACGGGCGTGGGTCGGCGATCTCGTCAGGGACGCGAGAGGACGGCGGGCGATCGTCACCGATGTCCGCGCCGGCGGCACCGTCTGGGTGCTGCGCCTGCCGACCGGCGGCGGCCCCTACTGGGAGACCGCCGACCCCGACACCCTCGAAATCCTCGACCGCCGCAGCTCCGGGCCCGGTCAGTGAGCCCTCGTGAGCCTGTCATCCCCGACCAGCAGTAGACCGCCCGTCACGCCCATGCACCACGTCCGGAAGGCGAAGCGCTCATGTACGCGTTCGGCCTGTGCATCGACCAGCAGTACCTCGTCCCCGGCCTCGCCGCCCTCAGCGGCCTGGCCGACGGCCTCACCCTAACCGCCCGCCGCAACGCCGCTGTCCGGGTGCTCACCCTCGACCTCACCCCGGGGCAGGCCCTGCTCCTCTCCGACTTCGCCAAGCGAGTCGGCTTCGGCTCGTTCGACCTCCGCCACTGCGTTCCGCTGCGGACCTCCCGCATGGCCGACGCGTCGTACATCACCGTCACCACCTACCTGCGCTTCGAGTTCACGTCGGAGTTCGTGCGCAGGCCGTACCTGATCTACGTGGACGCCGACGTCCTCGTACGGGGAGACCTCACCGACCCGTTGGGCTCTCTCGGGCCGTACGAGACCGGAGCCGTGCGCGACGAGTTCAACCCGGCCGTCGGCGAGTGCCCGGCGCTGCCCGGAGCCGCCGAGCGCTGGCCTCATCTGCGCGGACGTCCCTATTTCAACGCGGGCGTGCTCTGGACCCATACCGCCCACATGCCCCGGATACGCCGAGGCGTCGAGCAGGCCCTGATCCACGCCCGGCGCCACATCCTCCACAACGACCAGGACGCCCTGAACCTGTGGCTCCTGCGATCCGGCCACGTGCGCCCGGTGGCCGCCGGCCTCAACCGATTCGAGGTCGGTCGCTTCCTGGAACGCGGGAACTGGGTCCGCCGGGTCGTCACCCGGCCGCCGAAGTCCGACCCATCAGCTGCTCTCGTACACTTCGTGGGCCCCGAGAAGCCGTGGCAGGCCGACTGCCCCGTAACGGAGGACGTCTCCGAGTACCGCCTCCACCTGGAGCGCACCCTGCGGCACGTTCGCCGTCTCGGCGCCGTCGATGTCGAACCGGCAGGTGTGCGGTGACCGCACGGGTTCCCGCCGCAGTCGTGCGCACCGCCATCGCCCTGGCTGGAGCACCGCCACACACCACGCAGCGTCTGTCCTCCCGCTCGCGTACGGCCGTGTACCGGGCGAGTCTGGCCGACGGACGCAGCGTCGTGATCAAGCTGTACGCGGCGACCGCCCGCCGCAACGCGATCACCGAGAGCGCGGCGATCCGGGCCGTGGCCAACCACGTCGCCGTCCCGGCGTTGATCGGCTACGGCCACGTCCCCGGCCACGAGGCGACGGCCCTCGTCACCGCCGATCTAGGCACGCTGACCCTGGGCAGCGCCAGGCGCTCCGGCCAGCTCTCCGACGAGCGAGCGCTGCGTGACCTCGCAGGTCTGCTCGGCCGCCTGCACCGCGCGCCCGTCCAGTCGTGGGCGCCACGGAGACCCTTCTTCGAACAGGCCACGTCACTCGGACGTCGCTGTCCGCCCAGCGTGCTGGACCGCATCGCGCCAGCCCTCGCCGCCATCACCGACGCAGTCGAAACGACGACACCCGTGTGGTGCCACGGCGACCTGCACGGCGACAACGTCGTGCTCGCCGGCCACCGATCCGTCCGCCACCTCGTCGACTTCACCGACGCCACCGCTGGACCCCGCGAGTCCGACGTCGCCCAGACCTTGGTCATGACCGACGCGGTCCGGTCGCCCCTGCGGGCCCGCACGGTCACCGACGCCTACCCCCTGGCCCTCGACCACCACCTGCTCGCCGCCTGGACGGTCTTCCACACCACCCGCTGCTGGGCTCACTCCTCCCCGGGCGACGACCGCGCCCTGTGGGCCGATCGCCTGGACGAGCTCAGCCGACGGACCCCGCACCTCTTCCGTACCCGCCGCCCGGAAAGGACGCACCGATGACCACCCCCGCCCTCTCGGTGGTGATCCCGGCCTTCAACGAGGCCGCCTACCTGCCCCGCTACCTGCCCTCCGTCCTCGCCTCCCTCGCCCGCTGGGAGGAGGTCACCGGCCATACCGGGGAGGTGATCGTCGTCGACAACGCCAGCACCGACGCCACCGCCGACATGGCCGCCTCCTTCGGCGTCCGCGTCGTCACCGAAGCAGTCCGCAACATCGGCCGGGTGCGCAACACCGGAGCGAGCGCCGCCCGCAGCGGACGCCTCTTCTTCACCGACGCGGACGTGGCCCTGCCCCTGGAGGCGGTCACCGCCGCCGCTGCCGCCATGGACACGGGAGCCATCGGCGGCGCCATCCCGCCGCTCTACACACCCGAACGGCTCGGCGCCCGTCTCCTGTGCGCGTACTGGGACCACTACCGCACCCGGCGCGGCGGAGCCCAGGGCGTCAACCAGTTCTGCACCGCCGACGCCTTCCATCACGTCGGCGGGTACCGGGACGACCTGTTCATGAGCGAGGACGTGGAGTTCTTCGCCCGCCTCACTGCCCACGGGCAGGCCACCGGCCGGCCCGTCGCGATCCTCGACGAGCTGCGTGTACGCCCCTCCACCCGCCGCTACGACCAGTGGTCGAGCCTCCGAATGCTCTGGTGGCAGAACCCTGTGACCGCCCGCCTCCGCCTGCAGTCGCCCCGCAAGTGGCGCCACTGGTACGAGACCACCGTGCGATGACGAAGGAGCCCCCTGTGCACGCGATCCTGCCCGTACCGGACGGACACGGCATCTACGCGTTCGCCGACGACCTCCACCGCGCCCACCAGGCACACAACGAGCGGCTCGGCACCCGTCACCAGGCCCACGACCACCAGGTCCTGGAGGTGACGGCACCCCACACCCGCACCCCGTACTACGTCGAGTCCCGCACCCCCGTCGGCCGCCCGGTCCTCGTACTCGAACCCCACCACGACGACTTCGCCCTCTCCGCCTCCGGCACCTTCCTCGCCCACCCCCGCCCGCTCTCCGTGGTCACCGTCTTCACCCGCTCCCGAAGCGTCCACCCCGCCCTGGAGCCCACCTACACCGACGTCGACACCGTGTCCGAGCTGCGCGACCGCGAGGGCGCCGCCGCACTCGCGCCGTTCGCCGCCCGACGACACCTCCTCGGCCACAAGGACGCGGAGCCCCCGTACCGCCCCTACGACCCCAAGAAGCTCGACCGGATCACCGAGGAGCTACGCCGGATCGTCGCGGCCCACCCCGACGCCGAACTCCTCGCGCCCGCCGCCGTCACCCGCCACCCCGACCACCTCCTCGTCCACCAGGCCGCCGTCCGCCTCGGCTGCACCTGGTTCTGGGAGGACCTCGCGTTCTGGTCCACGTACGCGCTCGCCGGCTGCGACCAGCACCTGTTCCGTATGCGTACGGGGGCGACGATGCGGCCCGAGCTGGTCGACATCACCGACGTCGTCCTGGACAAGCTCACCGTCCTGCGGATGCACGGCTCGCAGATGCAGCCGGCCCGGAAGATGTACCGCCCGATCCGGCACGCCTTCACCACCGCGGCCGACCTGGTCGACGGGGCCGGTCTCTACGCCGAGCGCTTCTACCGGAGGGAGGGATCGGCGTGCTGATCATCGCCTTGGAAGGCCCCTCCTACGCCGGAAAGTCCACGGCGATACGCCACCTTCGCCAGACCGCCCTCGGCACGCGCGCGTTCATCTCCGACTGCTATGTCAGGCACATCGCCCACCGCGACGACATCCCTCCCGCCCGAACCGACTCCGCGGCTGCCCAACTCGCCGCCTTCGAACGATTCATGGAGATCGAGAAGACCCGCGTCGCCGAGGCCGCCGCAAGCGGCCGTCAGCTCCTCATCCTCGACCGCTCCGTGGACACCCTCCTCGCCCACGCGTACGCCCTGGACGCCCTCTTCGACTACGGCGTCCACCACCAGCTCCGCGACCGGCTCCGCAGCCTCCCGTACCTGCGCCCCGACCACACGCTCTACCTCGACGTACCGGCCGAGACGCTCCACCTACGCCGCAAGACCGCCGGCCACACCGCCGCCGAGTCCGAGTACTTCCTCCACGAACCCGGCTTCCTCCACCACGCCCGCGACTACTTCGTCCACGCGCCCCGCAGGCCCGTGACGCGAGAACTCGCCGTGCTGGCCGCCGACGCTGGCCCCGACGACGTCGCCAAGGCTGTGGAAGCCCTCGTCACCTTCTGGGCGAGGTGATGCGCCGATGCCCACCGCGCTCTTCGCCTGGCGCCGCACCCCGCCTCCGTTCCTCATCGGCGGCGCCGAGGTCACCCAGCAGCTACTCGCCGAAGAACTCGCCGCCGCAGGCTGGCAGGTCACCTACCTCGGCTCACACGAGGCTCCCTGGGACGGAACCACCCAGCTCCCCGGCATGCGTACCCACCTCGACACCCACGGGATCCCTTACGACGAGGAAGAGGGCACCCTGCGCTACCGGTGGAACGGAGTCCACTGCTCGGCGTTGACGCAGAACAACGTGGAGCGCGTGCTCGGCGGCTTCATGCGAGACCTCCGACCCGACGTCGTGTTCACCTCGCAGGAGGGCTCGGCGGAGCTTGCCGCGCAGGCACGACCGACCTCGCTCGTTGCCGGCCTCCTGCACTCCGTCTCCGCCACCGGCTTGGGCGTCCTCGCGGGCCGCCCCCACCACGCCCTCGCGGTGTCGGAATTCGTCCGGGCCCGCGCACCCCACACGCCCGGAACCCGGCTCACCGTGATGTACCCGCCGTTCGCGCCGCCCCAGAAGAGCGCGAACCCGGCCCGCACCGAGTCCGTCCTCATGATCAACCCCATCCCCGCCAAGGGATCCGAGCTGCTGCACGACCTCATCCGGCACATGCCGGAACAGCACTTCACCCTGGTCGAGGGGTGGTGGGACACCGCAGCCGATTTCGCCGCCTACCCGAACGTGACGTACGTGCCCCGCGTGTACGACATGGAGCCGCTGTACCGCAGCCACCACCTCCTGCTGGTCCCGTCTACCGTGGAAGACGCCTTCCCGCGCGTGATCATCGAGGCCGCGCTCCACGGCGCTCCGACCGTCGGCACCGACCGGGGCGGCATCCCCGAAGCCGTCGGCGACGCAGGAATCATCCTGCCCAGCGCCGCCGGCCCCGAGGCGTGGGCACGAGCGATACGGGACGCCGACCACAGGACCTTGGGGGCGAGGGCCCAACACCGGGCCCTCCAGTACACACGGCCGTGCCTCCCCGAACTCCGGGCACTGGGGATCTAGGCAGCCCCGGCGAACGCTCGCTCCACCACGTCGAGCCGCTCCGTCCACCAGTGGAGGAGCGCCTCGTCGGCGAGGAACAGGTCGTCGCAGGAGTGATCGCCCCGGCCGTAGTGGAACTCCAACTGCCAGAAGTCCGTCATGCGCTTCCACCACAGGCGGCGCGCGGCGTCGAGAAGGGCGTCCGGCTCCAAGGGCACCACCGCCCGGTAGCCGCTGACGAAGGCGGACACCCGCTCCAGGTCGAAGACTCCCTCCACACCGAACTGCACCTGCGCCGTACGGACGACCTCCTCCGCGTACGGGCGGACGCCCAGCCGGTCCCAGTCCAGGATGGCGGTCAGCTCGCCGTCGACCCAAAGGAGGTTCCTGTACTGGAAGTCGCCGTGCGTCCAGCCGTGCGGACCCGCGGGGAGGTCGCCCTCGGGGCGCAGGTGGGCGTGCTTGTCCAGCAGGACCTTCCGCTGTTCGAGGGCAAGGCCGGCGGCCACGTCGAAGCTGTCGCCCGCACCCCGCGCCGTCACCGCTTCGGCGAGCCGGTCCGCCTTGTGAACAGCTCGGCCGGCGTCGGTCACTTCTGCGGTGACTGACGCCGGCACGGCAGGCAGTCCCTCGTTGGTGACCACGCGGCCGAGCGCCGCGTGGAGCCCCGCAAGATGAGCGCCGAGCTCGGACACCTGCGCCAGGGAAAGGTCGGTTCCGCGGATGTGCTCGCCGGGCGTCCACGGGAACAGGCAGTAGGCGCTGCCGCCGATCTGGGCGATCACATCACCCTGGGTGGTGGCGAGCGGCGCGGGAGCAGGGACGCCGTACGAAGCCAGTAGGGGAAGAGCTGCGAGGTTACGGCGTAGTCGTTCGAGCGGCACGTCCGTGACCCGCTTGAGGGCGAATCGCCCCACCCGGGTGTCCAGCCGCCAGTTCACGTTCATGAGGCCCTCGGCCAGGTGGTGTCGCTCCACCACTTCTCCGAGGTCGAACGCCCTGATCAGCTCGGCAAGATCATCGGCGGGGATGCGCGTCCTGTCCGCCATGCTCGCGTCGGTCACACAGGCGACGATACGGGAGCTGGACGCCCAGGCGCAGAAGGATCACTGGGCTGCCTACCCAGACGGACGCGGAGCGCGAGGACCTTGTGGAGGATTCCCGCCGTGGCCCAATAACCAGGCTCTGCGCCAGTCGTTTGCCGGGTCATCAAGAAGATCATCGCTACCGCTGCCCTGGCCCTGACGAGCCTCGCGCTCGCGACTCCGGCTCACGCCGACGACGACAGCAACTTCGGACCGGGCATCAACGCCGCCAACAACTGGAACTTCAGTGCCGCCGCCGTCTGCTTCCAGGAGCTCGCGGTCGTGCCCGTCGGCGGGGCCTGGACGGGCGACACGGTCAACCACTGTGTCAACGGCAACGTCATCGACCCGAGCAACGGCTGATCTCGCAGCGTGTCCCGTTGCTGTTCCGCGCCGGAACAGGACTGCTGTTCCGGCGCGGAACCCCTCCCTGGGGAGGGCTTCCTCCCGGTTCACCGAGTGAACATGCCGAGGCGGCCCGGTGCAGGCTCCGCGTCACCGGCTCCTTGGCCGGGAGGTGGTCGGCGGGGCGGGCGGTGTCGTGGCGGCGCTGGGCTGGATCGGCGCTGCTGCCTTGCGAGGTGAGGACTTCCCCGCCTCTGGGGCTCGCAGGCGGTTCAGACGCCAGATGAGGACTTCACTGAGGTTGGTGGCGGTGTCGAGCTCGCGGTGGCGGGCCGCTTCAGCGAGGAGCCGTGCTGCGGAGCGGCCGGGCTTCGCGGCGTCGTTGAGGGTGGCGGCCAGGGCGGGCCAGCCGGGTTCGGTGAGGATCTGTTCGGCCAGGTCGGGCAGTGTGCGGCGGATCAGGGCGGCCTGCTGGTGCAGCTGCCACTGGGGAAGGGCCTTGCCCTGGTGCTGGAGCGCGGTCAAGGGATCAGTGGCTGCGGTCTGGTAGGCCGCGCGGATGTGTACGGCGGCCTGCTGTGCGGCCTCGGCCTGTTGGTGGTGGGCGCGGGTGCGGTGCCAGTGCTGGGCGGCGATGACCGCGAGCAGCAGGGCGTCGAGGGTGATAGCGAGGAGCGCGCCGTCCTTGGGGGCGGGTTCGCGCAGGATCGCCTTCACTGCCCTGCGGGTGGCCTGGGCCTGCTGGTGCTCGGCGCGGATACGGGAGCGGCTGGCTCGTTCGTACGCGGCTGCCGCCTGCCCGAGCTGGGGGCGGATACCTGCCGGCGCGACCATCGGCAGGGCGTCTAGCGCTTCTGCGAGGACCGTGATGTGGGCCTGTCCTTCTTCGTCCCCGCCGCTGGCGAGGTGGTCGGGCATCCTGTCGACCGCCTGCGCGAGGCGGCTCCAGGCGGTGGTCTCGGGCGGGAGCGCGAAGCTGACGGCGGCTGGTGCCAGGCGTTCGGCGATCTTGGGGTAGGAGAGGTCGGGGGCGAGGGTGGAGCCGGAGAACCACACCGGTTCGCCCTGGGCGTTGGTGTCGCCGGCGAGGGCCACCTTGTAGCCGCGGACGTCCCCGGAGGGGAAGTACTGGACGTCGATCAGAGCTCCGGCCCCCTTGATGACGCGGAAGAACTCCTCGGTGCTCGTGGCCGCTGAGGCGGCGGTGCGGGTGATGGTGCGCAGGCGTTCCCGGGATGTCCGGGCGGTTCCCGTGCGGCGGGCCTTCTCCTGTTCGGCGCGGGTGGGGCGCTTCGCGGCGGTGAGGTCGCCGCGCGGGACCTGGCGGAGCCCGTACTCCTTCTCGATGGCGACGAGTTCCTTGTCGGCGCGCAGGAAGTCGTTCCAGTTTCGTGGCGGGCGGAGGTCGCCTCGGACCTTGGTGGCGACGATGTGGATGTGGTCGTCGGCGTGGCGGACGGCGATCCAGCGGCAGGCGTCGGGGTCGCCGGCCGGGGCGATGCCGGTGGCGTTCAGGACGCGGCAGGCGATGGCGGCCCACTCGTCGTCGGTTAGGTGGCGGTCTTCGGGGGCGGCGCGGATCGAGCAGTGCCAGACGTGGCTCTTCGGCGCCTTGTGGCCGGCCTGCTTGACCCGCAGGTCGAGGGCTGTGGCGAGCTGGGCGAGGGTGGCGTCGGGGTCGCGGCCGGGGTCGGGGGCGAAGCCGTCCCAGGAGGCGACGAGGTGGGGGTCGGTGTGCTCGTTGGCACGGCCGGGCCCGAACAGGTAGTTCAGGACGCCCCTGGTCTTGTGGCCGGGCTTGCCGATCTTCGCGATCAATCAGGCCGCCCAACGCTTCGTGGCCGCCACATCGGCAGCGGCGTCGACGTCCTTGACCGTCTCCTGGACCAGGGCCACGAGCCGTCCGGCCTCGGCGAGCACGGCGGCGTCCACAGAGTGTGTATCGCCGCCGGAGTTGAGGCGCTTGGCGATCTGGTTCACGTTGGTGCCGATCCGGGCGACCTGCTCGCGCAGGGCCGCGTACTCGTCGATCAGGTCATCGACGGCGGTCCGCTCGGCGGGAAGGGCGAGGTCGCCGTTGAGGTGCGCCATGACGACGGCGCCGACGAAGTGCGCGCCGGCCAGACCGAGGCGACGGGCCTCGGCGCGGATCGCCTGCTTCTCGGCGACGCTGTAGCGGACGTCGACGCGCTCTTTGCGCTGCTCGTCCTGGCGGGCGCGACGGCGGGCGACACGGCGCAGAGCGGCCTCGTCCGCCGCGCGCACACCCCCTGTCCCCGGTGCGCCCTCGCGCCGGGGACCCGCCGCCTCCGCCACCCCCGGGGCGGAGGCGTCCGCGTTGGACCGACCCTTGGACGGTCCAACGCCATACCTTGCTCCGCCCGGGGCAGGGTGGGTGGCCGGCTGCTGGGTTGTGCGTGGGGAATCGGGGATGGTCTGTGCGTGCATGGGCGGGCTCTCTGATCCGGCGGGGAGGGTGGAAGCAGCACTCGCCCCGGAGGGTTCCGAGGCGAGTGGCCTGTGGTCGGGGTCGGGGCTACGCGGCGGTTTTGGTGAGCTGCTGGTCGAGCTCGGTCTGGAGCTCGCCCTTGGCCTTTTCGAGGCGTTCGCGTCGGCCGGGCCTGAGGCCCTCGGCGCGGATGGCCTTCTCCATGTGGCGGCGGGAGACGCGGCCGTCGCGTCCCAGGGGAGCGGTGCGTCCGATGGCGATCACCTGTTCGTAGGTGGCGAGCGGGCGCTGGCCGCCCTCAGCGGCGGGCGGCGGTTCAGGATCAGCCACTTGCTCGTCGGCGCCCTCGGCCACGTTTTCGGCGGGGGCCGGGTCTTTTGTGGCTGCCGGTGTGCCGGGCTCCGGAGGCGTGGCCGCCGGGACGTGGCGGGCCTCTGTGTGAGGCTCTGGGTGGGCGGGGCGGCGCTGGACGAGGAGGTAGAGGTGGACGGCGCCGGCGAGGGCGAGTGGGGCGATGGCGGAGATGACGCCGACGGTGATGTCATCCAGCACGAGCCCGCCTCGGTGGGTCTGCTGGTTGAGGCGGACGGCGTGCAGGACGTTGGCCCAGATGCTGGTGGCGGTGGCGATGCTGACCAGGCCCCAGACGTACGCCCGGGACCCCCAGTGCGCGGTGCGCACGATGAGGAGGGCTCCGATGCCGATGGCGATGAAGCCGTCGATCACCAGGGGGAAGGCGTAGGTGAGGCCCGGGTGGATGTGGCTGGCAGTGGCCATCTGGCGCAGGGCGTCGTACGAGAGCGCGAAGGCGGCCACGGCAAGGAGGGCGACGCCCGCGGGGATCAGGACGGGGAGGGCGACCCACCTGCGGATCAGGGCGAGGGAGGGGAGGCGAGGGACGGAGGGAGGTGCGGTGGTGTTGGGGTAGGTCAAGACGGGGTGCTCCGGAAGCTCGGGGAGGCGGGGTTGGCCGCGCGGCCGGTGGCGTGTGTCGGGTGACAGGTGGGAACCGTCCCGACTCGTCGCATGCCTGGTCAGCGCAGGTACGGGTCAGGGTGGCGATGTCGGGTCGACTCGTTGCGTGCCGGTGACCCGTCCCGGCCCTGACCTGCGCGGCGACGGGTCGGGACGGGTCGTGCCGGGTCAGGCGCCGGGTGCCGGTTCCGGCAGGAGCAGCGGCTCGGCAGCCAGGGAAGCGGCCGGTGCGGGCTCGGGGCAGTAGCGGGCCCAGGCGTCGGTGAACTGCAGGCGGGTGAAGCCCTTGGCCTGGCAGCCGTCGGGGAATCGGCGGTTGGCCGAGCCGATGCCGTAGTCCTTCAGCAGGAGCTGCAGGCCGCGCGGGGTGAGGCCCTTGTCCGTGTAGTCGGGCCACGGGGATTCCGCGTCCTCGTTCAGGATCCCGAGCAGACGACTGGTGCGGATGACCGGCGGGTTGCCCTCGGCGGCGAAGGCGCGGCGGATGTCGGCGAGGAGCCGGAGGTTCAGGGCGCTGTTGTCCTGGTCCTGCTCGGCCTCGTGCTTCGTCATCGCCAGACACGCGGTACGGGCGGCCTCGGGCCAGGCACCGCCGGCGAGGTCGGCGACGGCGACCAGCGGCTCCCAGGTGTCGGCGGCGCGGTCCTCGACCGGCATCGGCGGAGTGAGGTCCATCGCGGTGGCATGCAGCGGTGCCAGCCACTCCACGAGCCGGTCTCGCACGGCGTGCAGGGTGGTGGTGTCCCGTACGGTGCGGAACTCGGCGACCTTCTCCCCCGGCCTGCGCCGTCGCATCCGGATCACGACCGACCGGTCCATGATCGTGTCGGGGAGGTCGCCGATTCCGGCGAGGGCGGCCATGGCGAAGGTCGGGAACTTCGACACCTCGTGGTTCGGGCCGGACACCCGCAGGGTCGGGCGGTTGCGCTGGTGGCCGGCGTTGAGCAGGCCACGCATCTCCTCGTTCTTCTCCGCGACCTTCGCCGACCCGAAGAGGGTGTCGGCCTCGTCGACCAGCAGGGTCGGCGGGTTCTCGGTGATCGAGCGAAAGACCGCGGCGGCAGAGGCGTTGACCGTGATCAGCGGGTCGTGGACGGTCTCGGTGACCACGTCCAGGAGCCGCGACTTCCCGCACCGCTTCGCAGGGGCGACCACCGCGAGACGCGGGGCGTGCTGCCACGCCGTCTGCAGGTGCGTGGCCGCCACCCACAGCGTGACGGCGTCCAGCGCCTCCGGCGAGGGGAGGATCACGAACTTCTTTATCTGCCGACGCAGTTCGTCCAGGCGGGCTGATCCGACGGTCGGCTCGGGGGCCTCCTCCGCTGCGGGCTCGTCTACCGGAGCGTCCTCGATGCCGTCGGCCGCAGAAGGCCGGCCGGTGTACTCGCCGGGCTTGCCCGGCTCGGCAGTCGGTGGCCATTCGGGCTCGCCGGAGGCGGAATAGGGCTGGGTTTCGGGATGTTCCACGGGGCAGCTCCTCGTCTGGCGGTGGCGGGCTCGCACGCCCGTGCCGCCGGGTTGGTTCTTCCAGGGCCGTTCGGGGTTGCTCGGGCCTCCGGCGTCGCACCGCCGGGGGCCCTTCTCCTTCTCGCGGGCAGCAGGCCGCCGCGAGGGACCACGAACCGTACGTCCACCCCCGGCAACAGTCCAGCGATTCTGTGTCAGCTCAGCGCAGAACCGTCTGCTACCTTCTTCCGCTCTCAAGCGGCCAAACCCAACAGGTCGAGCAGGTCGGCCGTCACCACGCGGTACGCGTTTCCCAGCCGCAGGACCCTGCACGGGTACTCGCCCCGCTTCGCCAGCTCATAGCCCTTGCTCCGCCCGAGCCCCAGCGCGCGATTGCCCGTATCCAGGTCAACGGCTACCGGCAGGGCCAGCAGCTCCTCCCGGCTCATGCCCTTCGGACCGGTTTCCATGATGTCGTCGCGCACGCGGCGCCCCTCTCGTCACAGCCCTCGGCGAACACGGCTCTCGCGTCCGGCTCCAGGCCAGCAAGAACCATGATGGGGAAGTTAATGTGTCTGCATGACACAATGTGATGGGGACGATGAAGCGGACGACTTCCCCGAGTGGGTGGACCGGGTGAAGGCCAACGTGGCCGGAGAGGTCCGGCGGAGAAGGAAGGAGATGGGGTGGAGCGCACAGGACCTGGCGGACCGCTGCGAGGAGCTGGGGCATCCCATCCCGCGGAACGTGATCGCGAACATGGAGTCCGGCCGCCGTGCCGTCCTCCCCCTGGTGGACGTCATCGTCCTGGCCGCCGCCCTGGAGACGTATCCGGCCCATCTGATCTTCCCCGTCGGCTACGTCGAGGAGACCCAGGAACTCCCCTTCCAGAGGCTCGTGCCCACCTGGGACGCCTTGCGGCGCTTCACCGGCGAGACAGAAGTGCCCGGGCACGACGCCGGCCTCGTCCCCGACTTCGAACGCCACGCCAGCCTCGTCCGCACCGCGCTCGCCGCGCTCGAAGAGGAGGAGAACGCCCGCTTCGCGGCCAAGCAGGCCACCAGCCGCGCCCAGCGGGAGGAAGCCGAACGCAAGCAGGCCGCCTACGCCGACCAGGCCATCTCCGCCAAGTACAGGCTCCGCCACCTTCGCCGCGAGCTCCGCGACGAGGGCGCCGTCCCACCCGACCTGCCCCACGCACTGAGTGACGTCGACCCGCCAGAAGACAACCCCGTCCAGGAGGACCGCCTTTGAAGGGCTCCACGCACCGACGTTGCTACTGCCGCGACCCCCACACCGGGAAGCCGCTCGGCAAGAACTGCCCCAAGCTCGCTGGCCGGAAGCACGGCTCGTACTCCATCCGTCAGGAGCTCCCGCCCCGCGAGGACGGCACCCGCCGTTCCTTCAGCCGCGCCGGCTACGCGACCCTCAAGGAAGCCCAGGCCGACCTCGACCACGTCCGCTCACTCCTCGCGCTGGCCAACGCGGACGACCCCGACAGCCTCCAGCGCCTCGTCACGCTCCTGGAGGAGATCGCTGCCGAGAAGGCCCCGCTGCCTGAGATCGAGGAGACCCGACGCCGCCTGCGGGCCGGACTCGGGCTGCGGGGCAGCCTCACCGTCGGCGAGTGGCTGGACTCGTGGTTCGCCTCGAAGAAGCGTCGCAAGACCACCCTCAACGGCTACGCCTCGCACATCCGCGTCCACCTGAAGCCCCGCATCGGGCACATACGCCTGGACCGGCTCAACGTCGGTCACCTGGTGGAGATGTTCGACGGGATCGCCGACGACAACGAGGTGACCGCCGCCGAGAACCAGGCCCGCCGCGAGCAGGTCGCCCGCTGCAAGCCGAGCAAGCCCGGTCGTCCCGTCGCCGCCGAACGGGCCCGGCTCGCCGCCGAGCGGGCGAAGCTGGCGGAGATGAAGCCGTTCCGGAAGATCACCGGCCCGGCGACCCGGCAGGCCGTACGCCGCACCCTCCGCGCGGCCCTGAACTCCGCCATCGCCCAGCAGCTCATCACCTTCAATCCGGCCGCCCACGTCGAGCTGGAGTCCGGCAAGCGCCCCAAGCCGCTGCTGTGGACCGACGAGCGGGTTCGCCGCTGGCGGGAGACGGGCGAGGTCCCCGGCCCCGTCATGGTGTGGACCCCGCAGCAGTTCGGCGCCTTCCTCGACGCAGCCGAGGAGGACCGCCTCTATGCCCTCTTCCACCTCATGGGCACCCGCGGCCTCCGGCGCGGCGAGGCCGTCGGCCAGGACTGGCACGAGACCGACCTCGACGCCGGCCTCATCACCCCGGCCAAGGAGATCGTCGTCGACGGCTGGGACCCGTACGAGTCCGAGCCGAAGACCGACGGCAGCGCGGGCACGATCGCCCTCGACAGCGTGAACATCGAGGTCCTGCGCGCTCAGAAGGCCCGTCAGGCGAAGGAGCGGAGGAAGGCCGGCGCCGCCTGGCAGGACACGGGAAAGGTCTTCACCAAGGAGGACGGTTCTTGGCTCCACCCGGAGACCGTCTCGGAGACCTTCCGTCGCATCCTCGCCGCCACCGACCTCCCGCCCATCACCCTGCGGGACCTCCGCCACGTCTCGGCCACGCTCACCCACGGCGCGGGCGGCGACATCCACACGATCAAGGAGACCCTCCGCCACTCCACGATCACGTTGACCTCGGACACGTACACAAGCCTCCTCCCGGAGGTCGACCGCGCGGTGGCCGAGGCAGCAGCGAAGCTGATACCTCGCTCGCGTGACAGGACGTCAAGCACGGCGGACTGATGCTCTGACGCCGCTCTCCGCCACCGGCCTCAGAGCGGTACAAGCCCTTCCAGGAACGCGGTCACCTCGTCGCTGTACATCTCCATCCATTGCGATGGGTCAGCAAGGGGATGCCGGACGACCGGGATATGGCGACAGAGGTTACGAAGATCCACGGACGTGACATCTTCACCGAACCGAATCCACTCGTTGGCGACCGCCCAGCCTTGTCGATCAAGGACCGACTCGACACCACTGAATGGCGCGTCTCTCTCCTGGGCCGTCAGAACCCAGGCAAGCGGAGGGAAGTACACCTCAGCGAACGTGTTGTAGTGCTCCCGCTTCCCGAGGACCCTCTGGGAGTAGACGGGGCCAGTCAGCCGTGCAGTCCTGTGGGGGTAGATCGCCATACGCAGGGCGAGAGTCTCTGGCATGGCGATCCCCATCTTGCCCTCATGGAGTTCGGCCGCGAGCTGGGGAAAGAGAAGCCGCAGGTGCGGGCTGATGGCGAACATACCGATCAGGACCGACCGTGCCACCAGCCCTGGCGCTACAGAGACCGCGGGCGGAGCCTGCGGATCCACGAGCTGGAGGTGCTTGGCCGCTCGCCCGTAAGTCCAAAGCCTTCTCACGAAGTCGCCGTAGGCGGCGTCGTACCGCGCGCCCGCGAAGTTGTTGCACTGCTCGCACAATCCCCGCAGCCAAAGGCCCCCGGCTGCGGGGCGGCCGTGCATACGGACTCCATCAGAGATACGGACGACCGCACTCGTCACTCTGTCGCCATTGCCAGCAGCCTGGGGCGGAACATGGGCCCGAGACATCCTCCGCGTGTCACCGCACAACCCGCACGGCCGAGGGCTCCGGCTTCGCAGGTCGAGTCCCAAGGTCCCTGGCGGGCGCTTGTCAGCCACCGCTTGAGTGTAGGAGTCGGCAGGAGTCAGCCGGTGCGAATTCCCGAAACTGCCGATGTCTTCGAGCACACCGCCTCCCGCTCACGCACCGCTCACGCAAGCACCCCCGAACGCCGAAGCGCCCCGACCAGTCGAACCCGGTCGGGGCGCTCCCCAGCAGGTCAGAGGGTTTCCCCTCCCCCACCACGTGTAGGCCGTGTGGGACTCGAACCCACAACCAATGGATTAAAAGTCCACTGCTCTGCCAATTGAGCTAACGGCCCGTGGACAAGCACACCCGAGCAGCATAGCCCGAGAGCTCCCCGGAACCGATCGGGTATCCGACACGAGACGCGGCACGTTGCGCGGCGCGAGGGGCGGAGAGGGCACGGCGAGAGGCGCGGGGAGGGCACGACGAGAGGCGCGGTCGGAAGATCAGAGGCCCGGCCGCCCCGGACCGGGCCCCTCAAGCGTTCGTCAGGTCGTCAGGTCGTCAGTGAAGGCTCCTGAAGGCGTTCCAGCCGCCGCCGACCAGTCGGCGCGAGCCGTACGCGCCGGTGCAGGTGCCGTCGTAGGCGAACAGGTTGCCCGTGGTCTCGCGGGCGACGAGGTCCGGGCAGCCGTCGCCCGAGATGTCGCCGACGCCCGTCAGGGCGGAGTAGACGCCCCAGCCCGAGCCGAGCCGTACGCGGGCCGTCACGCCGCCGGTCGGCGTGCCGTAGTACCGCCACAGCACGCCCGACGCGTCCACGCCCAGCAGATCGCTCCGTCCGTCGCGGTTCAGGTCGCCGGCGCCGGTGATCTTCTTGTACAGCTTCCAGTTCGTGCCGATCCGGACCCGGGGCTTCAGCCGGTGGTCCGCCGTCCCCCCGTAGAAGTACATGTCGCCCGTCGACGTCTGACGCACGACCAGGTCCGCGGACCCGTCGCCGTTCGTGTCGCCCGGGGACGTCAGCGTGTCGTACTGTCCCCAGCCCGAGCCGACCGGCGTGTACGGCGAGGACGCCGACACCACCTTCCCGCACCCCGGCCGGTACGCCCGCAGCTGGTCCCCGACGCGCACCAGCACGTCCAGGCATCCGTCGCCGTCCACGTCGCCGAACGGCACCGGGACGGACGTCGTCGCGAACCTCGCGCCCGTGCCCGCGATCCGTGCCATCAGCCCTCCGTACCCGTCGCCCCGGTACATCGACACGAGGCCCGCCGGGTCCATCACCAGCAGATCGCCAAGGCCGTCGGTCCCGGCCATGTCCCGCCACGCCGGCCGACCGCCGGACACCGTGATCACGCCGGAGATCACCAGGTCCTGGCCCTGCCCGTCCGCCGTACGCGCCGTCAGGTCCCAGGAGTACGGCCCGTTCGGAACCGCCTTCCCGCCCGCCGTCCGGCCGTCCCAGGCCACATCGACGCGGCCCCGGGTCTCGCCGCCCCCATAGGTACGGATCGGGGCCCAGGAGCGGAAGTCCCGGATCGTCAGCTCCCAGTTCGACGCGGGCTTCGAGAGCGCCCAGGAGGCCTTCCAGCCGTCCTTCGACCGCATGGTCGTCGGCGTGCTCCTGGACGCGGCCGTCAGATCGGAGGCGGGCACGCCCGTCCACACCACGTGGACGCGGTTCTCGCCGTCCTTGTACGCGACGGCCCCGCCGAAGCGGTCCACCGTCCAGGCCACCCGGCGGGCGCCCGGGACGGGCTCGGCGTCGACGAGGACACGGGCCGAGGCAGTTCCCGTGTGGAAGTCGGTGAGCCGCAGGTGGCCCGACGCCCGGTCCACGTAGTAGCCGTCGCCGAGCAGGCCGTCGGAGGTCACGCCCTGGCCCAGCGGAACGTTCCGCTTCGTCCTCAGGTCGACGACCCCCCGCGTGGAGGTCCCGCAGGCCCAGTACAGCCAGCGTCCGGCCGCCGCCTGGAGCTCCGTCACCGGGCAGGCCGCCCCGGTCGCGACCTTCCCGAGGTCCTTGCCGCTGACCACGTCGACACGGCCGACCTCGCCGTTCACGCCCGTGCCCGAGAACAGGGTGTCGCCCCACAGGGCCGCCGCCGTCCCCGGCTGCCTCCGGACGACGGCGGACGCCCCGGCCGCCGCGTTCAGATCCACGACGAGCGTCTGACCGCCGCTGCTCCGGAAGGCCGCCCACCGGCCGAACGCGTCGGCGAGCGCACCGTCGGTCTCTCCCGTGAGCGCGCGGCTCGCCTGCCCCGAGGAGCGTCGGCCGACGACCTCCAGCGTCCCGGCACCGTTCCGCACCGCGTACACCGTCCGCCCGTCGCCGCTGTCGAACAGCGGCGTGGTGCTCTCCGGGCTCCCCGGCTCCGGGCTCCCCGGCTCCGCGCCCGCCCACACCGGCGCCGACTGGCCCGTGTGCAGCGGGCCGACCGGCAGGGTGCGCGCGTGGAAGCCGCCCTTGCCCGCGTCGGGTTCCAGAGTGGACAGCCGGCCCGCGCCGAGCGCGAGCGAGGCGACCGTCGCCGGCAGCGGTTCCACGCGGCGCAGCTTCTCCAGGACGGGCGCGCCGCCCGCCTTGCCCGGGACGGCCTTGAGGAGGGACCAGTCGGTGGCGGACGTACCGCCGACGACGGCCGCGCCCCCACCGCCGTCGATCTGGGCGAGTCCGGCCTCGGCGCTCCCCAGCAGCGTCTGCGCGCGCCCGTCGGGGTGCAGCGCGACGAGCCGCCGGTTCACCGGCCCGGAGCTCTCGCCGAGCGCCAGGACCCAGTCGCCGACCAGGCCGATACGGGCGGTGCTCAGGTCCTCGGGGAGGGCGAAGGCCCACCCGGGACCGGTCAGGGCGGCGCGCTCCCGCACGTGCACCGTGCGGGCCGCGTCCACCCACGCGATCCGGTCGGGGCTCACCGCCACGGCCGCGACCTGCGTGCTCCCGGTCGGGCCGACCGTCATCCGGCCGGTGCTCAGGTCGACGACGCCCAGGTACGCGTGCGGGTCGGCCGGGCGGCCGAAGCGGATCACGGCCAGGGAGCCGTCGCCCGCGACGAGCCGCGCCAGGTGCAGGTCCGCCCCCGCCGGCCAGCCGGTCACCGGGACCGGCGGCGCGGCGAGATCGGCGGCGCTGCGCAGGTAGAAGCCGGTCGTCGTGGAGGAGTCCCCGGCCGACGCGTACCGCTGGAAGAGCAGGGTGGAGCCGAGCAGGCCCCGGTAGGTCGCGTCCTCCGGCACGTCGAACGACTGCTCGGTGCCGTTCTCCAGGTCCCGGAGGGCGTGGGCGCGGATGCCGCGCTGGACGTACAGGTACCGCCCGCCGGTCCCGGACGTCGCGACGGCGCCGTCCTCGGGCCCGTACCCCACCGGGACGCTCTCGCCGCTCGCGAAGTCGGTCCACTCCAGCTGCCCGCCGGAGCCCTCCGTCGCGTGCGCGTAGCCGGTGGCGCCGACGGAGGTGACGATCTCCTGCCGGGGCACGCCCCGCCAGTTCGGCGTGATGTCCAGCTGGTCGATCCCGACGACCGGCGAGGCCTGCGCGGTCCCGGCGGGCGACAGGCCGACGCCTGAGGCCAGGAGCGCTGCGGCGAGCACGGCGATACGCGCGCGGGGTCGCCGCGCGCGTGCGTAACGAGACAAAGAGAGGTCCCTCCCCAGGGCAACCACGTCGACCGGCTGAGCGTAGCCGCCCGAACGGCGACACGAATCCCGGATACGAGCCCGGATACGAGCCCGGATACGAGTCAGGGCCCGTACCAGCACCGAAGTGCTCGTACGGGCCCTGCTCAGCGTGCTACACGGACTCAGCCGTTGCGCTTCCAGCGCGGCTTGTCGTCGCGGCGGCCGAAGGAGGAGCCGCCGGTCGAACCGGTCGAACCGGTCGAGCCGGTGCCGCGGTGCTCGTCACGACGGCCGTACGGGCGGTCGCCGCCGGCGGGGCGGAAGCCGCCGGCGGGGCGGTCGTCGCGACGGTCGCGGTTGAACGGACGGTCGCTGCCGCGGTGGCCGCCGGCCGGACGGTCGTTGTCACGGCGCTCGAAGGGGCGGCCGCCACGGTCGTCACGGTTGAAGCCACCCGACGGACGGTCGTCACGACGGAAGCCACCCGAGGACGGACGGTCGTTGTCGCGACGGAAGCCACCA